>JBFLXS010000159.1 GCA_040755795.1 bacterium
ATTTTAAAGATAGCATTCATAAAACCCAGTTTTTAAGTTATCGGACTTCTTATGTTAAAAATTAAAGTCAAAACCGATAAGAAAAAAAGGTAGATTTTATGTCAACAGCCTGTCAAGATGTGACCCCCTATTCCCTACTGATAGCAAAACAAAACTTTGAGAGACCACAAAACTTTGACCACGGCACAGTCCCCGCCGTCAACTGCAACGCAGGGGTAGACAAAAGTTTTGATTCACTGTCTTTTCCTTTTCCTCTGCCTCACCGAATTATTGTGTATTCCACATTCACGGTTTGCCCCTAATATCTCCTTTTTATTTTTATTTTCTCACACAAAGCCACAAAGAACACAAAGGTTTATTGTTTTATTCAATTCCTTTGTGACTTTGTGTCTCTGTGTGATTATTTTTATTAGTCTAACCTTAGATTATCTTGCCTATTAGCAGTTTTATTTTACTTCGACCCAATATTTACGCAGATTTCACAGATTTCTCCGTTTCTCCCTTTCCCCTTTTCTCATCTGCCTTCTGCTATTTATCCATGCTAATCCGTGTTAATCAGTGGCTGAATAGTTACCTACTTCACAGGTTACAAACTTTTCGTGGTTCAATAGTTATTTTTCAACAATGACATCAATCACCTTTTCTTTGGATTGATTGCCAACCGTGTCTATTGCCTGTCCGCCAATGCGATGGATACCTTCAAGCGGAATCGAAAATGCCCCCTCATATTTCTTCCACTCTCCATCATCGAGTCTATAGAGCACCTCAGCCACACCAGCGGCATCATCAATGGTGATTAATGAAAATCTGGCATCCGAATGAACTTGATACCTTGAATCTAACTGGACACATCTATCTATCTCAATCTTTACCTCCGGCGGTGTTCTGTCAACAATGACATCAACTATCTCTTCCTTTGATTGATTACCAACCGTATCTATTGCTCGAAATCCAATACGGTGGTTGCCTTCATCCGCAATCGAAAATGCCCCATTGTATCTCTTCCAATCTCCATTATCTATTTTGCATTGCACCTCAGCCACACCAGCGGCATTATCACCGGCGATTAATGAAAATCTGGTATGCGGATGAACAAAATTTCCTGCTCTTCTATCGAGCTCAATCTTTATTTCCGGCGGGGTATTATCCACAATGACATCAAGCACTTGCTCCTTTGATTGATTACCAACCATATCCACTGCTCGAAATTCAATTCGATGACTACCTTCCTGGCTAATCGAGAATGCACCCGTGTATCTTTTCCATTCCTCATCATCTATTTTGCATAGCACCTCAGCCACACCAGCGGCACTATCACCGGCGATTAATGAAAATCTGGTATGGGGATGAACAAAACTCCCGGATTTTCTATCGAGCTCAATCTTTATTTCCGGTGGGGTATTATCCACAATGACATCAAGCACTTGCTCCTTTGATTGATTGCCAACCATATCTACTGCTCGAAATCCAATTCGATGACTGCCTTCCTGTGAGAGCGAAAATGTGCCGCTGTATCTCTTCCATTCCTTATTATTATCGAGCCGATATAACACCTCACCCACACCACAGACATCATCAATGGCTATTAGTGAAAATTTAGTCTGCGAATGAACAAAACAACCGAATTTGCGGTCTATACCAATCTGAACCTCCGGCGGTGTCCTATCAACAATAATATTAACCATCTTTTCCTCTGATAGATTGCCAAGGGGGTCTATTGCTCGGAATCCAATCTGGTGAATACCCTCCTCAACTATCGAGAACGCTCCCATGTATCTCTTCCACTCCTCATTATCAATCTTGCATTGCACCTCAGCCACACCCGAGGCATTATCACTGGCAATTAATGAGAATTTGGTTTGCGGATGAACAAAATTGCCTGATTTGCGGTCTATATCCATCTGGACCTCTGGCGGGGTATTGTCAACGATGACATCAACCATTTTCTCCTTTGATTGATTGCCAATATTATCTCTGGCTCGAAGTCCAATCTTATGGCTACCTTCCTGCGAAATCGAAAATAGCCCGTTGTATCTCTTCCAGTCCTCATTATCAATTTTGTATAATACCTCAGTCAGACCAGAGGCATTATCACTGGCGATTAATGAAAACTTGCTCTGCGGATGAACAAAATTGCCTGATTTGCGGTCTATGTCAATCTTTATCTCTGGTGGGGTATTGTCAATGATGACATCAAGGACATTTTCCTTTGATTGATTGCCAACCGTATCTGCGGCTCGGAATCCAATTCGATGATTACCTTCCCGGCTAATCGAAAATGCCCCGGTGTATTTCTTCCATTTCTCATTATCTATCCGGTATATCACCTCACCGACCCCGGCGACATCATCAATGGCGACTAATGAAAATCTGGTCTGCGAATAAACAAAACAACCAGATTTGTGGTCTATGTCAATCTTTATTTCCGGTGGGGTATTATCCACAATGACATCAAGCACTTGTTCCTTTGATTGATTGCCAATATTATCTTTTGCTTGAAATCCAATCCGATGGATACCTGCTTGAGAAATTGAAAATGGTCCCGGGTATCTCTTCCATTCCTCATTATTATCTATCTTGTATAATACCTCAGCGACACCCGAGGCATTATCACTGGCGGCTAATAAAAATATAGTTTGCGGATGAACAAAATTGCCTGATTTTCGGTCTATATCAATCTTTACCGCTGGTGGCGTGTTATCAACAATGATATTGGTTACCATTTCTTTTGATTGATTGCCAACCATGTCTATTGCCACAATGCCAATCTTATGACTGCCTTCAAGAGAAATCGAAAATGTGCCGCTGTATCTCTTCCATGCCTTATTATCTATCCGATATAACACCTCAGCCACACCCGCAACATTATCAGTGGTTATTATTGAAAATCTGGTATGTGGATGAACAAAACAACCAGATTTGTGGTCTATATCCATCTGGACCTCCGGAGGTGTCCTATCAACGATGACATCAGTTATTTCTTCCTTTGACTGATTGCCAACCGTGTCTATTGCTCGGAATCCAATCCTGTGATTACCTGACTGGCTAATCGAAAATGGGCCGGTGTATTTCTTCCATTTCTCATTATCTATTTTGCATTGCACCTCAGCCACACCAGCGGCATTATCACTGGCGGCTAATGAAAATCTGGTCTGCGGATGAACGAAACAGCCTGATTTTCGGTCTATATCCATCTTGACTTCTGGTGCTGTATTGTCAACAATGACATCAATCTCCTTTTCCATTGTTTGATTGCCAATCGTATCTATTGCGCGAATTCTAATCTTATGCCTGCCTTCCTGAGCAATCGAAAATGTAGCGTCGTATTTCTTCCATTCCTCATCATTTATTTTGCATAATACCTCAGCCACACCCGAGACATTATCACTGGTTATTATTGAAAATCTGGTATGCGGATGAACAAAACACCCGGATTTGCGGTCTATCTCAATCTTTATTTCTGGTGGTGTGTTGTCAACAATGACATTAACTACCTTTTCCTTTGATTGATTGCCAAGATTATCCGCTGCTCGAAATTCAATCTGATGATTACCTTCAAGGGCAATCGAGAATGCGGCATTGTATCTCTTCCATTCATCATTATCTATTTTGAACAACACCTCCATAACTCCAGAGGTATCATCACGGCTGAGTAACGAAAATTTGGTCTGCGAATGAACAAAACAACCAGATTTGCGGTCTATATCCATCTGGACCTCCGGTGGTGTGCTATCAACAATAACATCGATTATCTGTTCCTTTGATTGGTTGCCAACATTATCTATGGCTTGAAATACAATTCGGTGATTGCCTTCCTGCGAAATCGAAAATGTGCCGGGGTATTTCTTCCATTCCTCATTATCTATTTTGCATAGAACCTCTGCTACACCAGCGAGCTCATCAATGGCTGTTAATGAAAATCCAGTCTGCGGATGGACGAAACTGCCAAATTTGCGGTCTATATCCATTTTTACCACAGGCGGTGTCTGGTCAACAATGACATTCGTTACCTGTTCCTTTGATTGATTGCCAAGACTATCTATTGCCCGAAATTCAATCTGATGGATACCTTCCTGCGAAATCGAAAATGTGTCTGTGTATCTCTTCCACTCCTTATTATCAAGCCTGTATAATACCTCATCCACACCCGAGGCATTATCACTGGCGATTAATGAAAATCTGGTCTGTGGGTGAACAAAACTGCCAAATTTGCGGTCTATATCCATCTGGACTTCTGGTGCTGTATTGTCAACAATGACATCGATTATCTTTTCCTTTGATTGATTGCCAAGGGTATCCATTGCCTGGAATCCAATCTGATGGTTACCTTCTTGAGAGAGTGAAAATGTGCCAGTGTAGTTTCTCCATGCCTCATTATCTATTTTGACTATGAACTCAGCTACACCCGAGGCATCGTCACTGGCGATTAATGAAAATTTGGTATCCGAACGAACAAAACAGCCGGATTTGTGGTCTATATCCATCTTTATCCCTGGCGGTGTCCTATCCACAATAACATTGACTATTTTTTCCTTTGATTGGTTGCCAACATTGTCTATGGCTTGAAATCTAATCCAGTGACTACCTTCCTGGGAAATGGAAAATGTGCCTGTGTATTTCAGCCACGCCTCATTATCAATCTTGACTATGACCTCAGCTACACCCGCGGCATCATCAATACCGATTAATGAAAATTGGGTGTCCGAACGAACAAAACTGCCTGATTTGCGGTCTATATCCATCTGGACATCTGGGGGGGTATTATCAACAATGACATCGATTATCTTTTCTTTTGATTGATTGCCAACTGTATCTATGGCTCGGAATCCAATCTGGTGAATACCCTCCTGAACTATCGAGAACACCCCCGTGTATCTCTTCCACTCCTCATTATCAATCTTGCATTGCACCTCAGCCACACCTGCGGCATTATCACTGGCGATTAACGAGAATTTGGTTTGTGGATGAACAAAACAACCAGATTTGCGGTCTATATCAATTTTTATCTCCGGTGGTGTGTTATCAACGATGACATCAATCACCTTCTCTTTTGATTGATTACCAACCGTATCTATGGCTCGGAATCCAATCTGATGACTGCCTTCCTGCAAAATCGAAAATGTGCCCGTGTATCTCTTCCACTCCTCATTATCTATTTTGCATTGCACCTCAGCCACACCCGCGGCACTATCACTGGCGATTAATGAGAATTTGGTCTGCGGATGAACAAAATTGCCTGATTTGCGGTCTATATCAATTTTTACCTCTGGTGGCGTGTTATCAACAATAATATCAAGGACATTTTCCTTTGATTGATTGCCAACCGTATCTATTGCTCTGAATCCAATCTGATGACTGCCTTCTTGTAAAATCGAAAATACCCCGGTGTATTTCTTCCATTCCTTATCATCTATTTTGTATAACACCTCAGCCACACCCGCGCTACTATCACTGGCGGCTAATGAAAATATGGTCTGGGGATGAACAAAATTGCCTGATTTGCGGTCTATATCCATCTGGACCTCTGGCGGTGTCCTATCAACAATGACATCGATTATCTTTTCTTTTGATTGATTGCCAAGTGTATCTACGGCTCGGAATCCAATCTGATGAATACCCTCCTGAACTATCGAGAACGCTCCTGTGTATCTCTTCCATTCCTCATTATCAATCTTGCATTGCACCTCAGCCACACCCGCGGCACTATCACTGGTGATTAACGAGAATTTGGTCTGCGGATGAACAAAACAACCAGATTTGCGGTCTATATCAATTTTTATCTCCGGTGGTGTGTTATCAACGATGACATCAATCACCTTCTCTTTTGATTGATTACCAACCGTATCTACGGCTCGCACTCCAATCTGATGAATACCCTCCTGAACTATCGAGAACGCTCCCGTGTATCTCTTCCACTCCTCATTATCAATCTTGCATTGCACCTCAGCCACACCCGCGGCACTATCACTGGCGGCTAATGAGAATTTGGTCTGCGGATGAACAAAATTGCCTGATTTGCGATCTATATCAATTTTTACCTCTGGTGGCGTGTTATCAACAATAATATCAAGGACATTTTCCTTTGATTGATTGCCAACCGTATCTATTGCTCTGAATCCAATCTGATGACTGCCTTCTTGCAAAATCGAAAATACCCCGGTGTATTTCTTCCATTCCTTATCATCTATTTTGTATAACACCTCAGCCACACCAGCGGCATTATCACTGGTGGCTAATGAGAATTTGGTCTGCGGATGAACAAAATTGCCTGATTTGCGGTCTATATCAATTTTTATCTCTGGTGGCGTGTTATCAACGATGACATCAATCACCTTCTCTTTTGATTGATTGCCAACCGTATCTACAGCGCGGAATCCAATTTGATGATTACCTTCCTGCAAAATCGAGAAGGCACCCGTGTATCTCTTCCACTCCCCATTATCAATCTTGCATAGCACTTCAGCCACACCTGCGGCATTATCACTGCCGGCTAATGAAAATATGGTCTGCGGATGAACAAAACTGCCTGATTTGTGGTCTATATCAATCTGGACTTCTGGCGGTATGTTGTCAACCACGACGATAAACTTATCTAACTCTCCAGAGTTACCAAAGGCGTCAACGCCTTTATATTTGATTGTATGTGTTCCTGCTTTGTTAAATGATATTGGCTGATGATAGGTATAAAAATCGTCGTTGTCTATGGCTGTTATTATGCGGACAATGCTGGTATCGGCATCTAATGGTTTCAGGGTATATTGGCAAGATATGTGGGCATAGAGAATGCTCTCCTTTTTAAATAGGGGGCTATCTGGCACTATTTCCAGCTGTAGTTTTCTAACAATCTTTAATATTCTGGCAGTACTGAATTTGCCTTCAAGCCCGGATTTATCAATACTCCTCACACGCCAGTAGTATTTTCCTACGGGTAAGGTTGTAGAAACAACACTTGTCGATTCTGTGCCTTGGACTCTATAGACCACATTATTAAATGCCTCGTCTTTCGCTATCTCAAGGTAATATTTTGCCGCCTCAGGAACAGATTTCCATGAAAAGGTTAGCGTCAGGATACCTGTAATAAAATCATCTACCGGTTTAATTAATTCTGGAGATTTTGGAAGTGGTTTTGGAGGTGATGGTAGTTCTCCTTTGACGGATTGAATTCCAAAGCCGGCAGGGACATTGACAGATTTGCCAGTAGATGATGCCTCAACCTCTCCTTGAAATACAGATATGCTGGAGAGGCCATCGGGTGTATATCCTATCTCGAATTCAGTTCCTCTAACCCCGCAAAAGACACCTGGTGTCTCAATCTCAAAATTAGAGCCCGTTGTCTTTGTTCCTTTAAACGACATTTTACCGTGAAGGAGTTTTACCTTTGTATTGACTGCTTTAACCTTTTCCGCATAAACGCTGTGTTTAAGTACCAATGATGTCTCTGGTTTTAGTTGCAGGATACTTTTATCCTCAAATTCAATTTGAGCCGTTGAATCTGGACCCACAACAACCTCATCATGAGGATAGACATTATCTCCTCTACGGAGATTAACATACTTATCTGTCCCAATCCTTTTAATTGTAACATCACCAAATACTTCCGTAACTTTCACCTGTGGCACTTCGGGTATTTTAATCATATCTCCTGGGAGAATAAAATGAGGATTTTTGAGTTTGTTATAATCGGCAATAGCCATCCATAACCACGGAGTCTGCAAATACTTCTCTGATATATCCCACAGTGTATCCCCGTCTTTCGCCTTGTGAATCAAGAGTTCTTGTGCATAGACTAATGAAACTAAACTAACCATATAGGTTGTAAGAAGAAACATTCTAAAGGTTTTCATGATTATTACCTCCTTTTTTGTTGTGAACGCTACAAACAGGTCACCTCTACGAAGTTAAGGAGAAGCAAGAGAGGAAAAATGAGAACGCACACAATTATCTCAATTATCTTACAACTGCAGAAATGGTGTGCGTTCCTATTTTTCTTCTTTAAAGTTTGACCCCACTATGTTTTTCTCTTCTATCCTGGAGATAAAAATAAATTCCTACAAACATAAGAATTATACTTCCTCCAACGAATAAAATAAGTAAATTAGTCATAATTCACCTCATTTTTCTACTATTCTATTAGATAAGCTATAAAAAAAGCCAGAAAAGTGAAGATTAATCCTCCAATAAAAACTATTGGATTAAATAGATTAGGAGAAACAAATTGTCCAATCACTAAAGCAGCAAAAGAAAGTTTTCCAAGGTCATAAATAGCCTTTGAAAGATTCTCACGCTTTTTAGGTGCTTGCATTATCTTTACTTTACCTCCTGCTTTTATAACACCCGTAATCATAGTAGCACAATCCTCTGTTTTTGTCAAGGAGAATTTACCACGACCCAGCAATTCTCGGTGAAACTAAATAAACAGCCCAAGTAACCACCTTAAAGCCATTTTTTGCTTTTTAAACATCTTCTTCCTCTAAATTGCTTAAAATTTCCCCCTCCTAAACCTCTGGAGAATCTC
>JBFLXS010000160.1 GCA_040755795.1 bacterium
TTAGAAGAGAAACTTAAAAGCAAAGGGATTGACCCCAAAGTTCCTTGGCTGAACAACCACTCCTTAGAGTTTCAGTTCAAGTGACCAAGAAAAAAGTGGGAATAACTATCGGTTCGAAATAGGTGATCCTTGTATTCATCATTATTTATTTCCATGTTTTCTCTGTTACTCTGCGTCTCTGCGGTGAATAGTTACTGCGGATTTTTCCACTTAATGACGACATTAGTTTTTATTCCTAAATGGTCTAAAACCCTCGAAACAAGAAAATCAACTAAATCATTTATTGTTTTTGGGTGATGGTAAAAACCCGGGCAGGCAGGTAGGATTACAGCACCTGCCTGGACGAGTTCTAACATATTTCGCAGGTGGATGTAATTTAAAGGGGTTTCTCTTGGCACAAGAATAAATTTGCGTTGTTCTTTTAAAGCAACATCTGCGGTGCGTCCAATAAGATTATCTGATAACCCCGCCGCAATTCGACCTAATGTGCCCATACTACAAGGAATAATCACAAATGCATCAAAATAGTTTGAACCACTTATAAAATCAGGGCTTAAATCTTCACAATGAAAATAACTTATAGATTTTCCTTCTTTCCCCAGCAAATCTTCAGGTTTAAATTTTTTTAAATCTACTTTTAAATTTAACTCATCTTCAATAGTAAGAATAGAATTTTTAGATAGAGTAAGCAAAATCTCTATTTGCTTTTGTTGAACAAGTAATTCAAGTAATCTTTTCGCATAGATAATTCCACTTGCTCCGGTAATAGCAACAATTATCTTCATTTACAAACCCTTTTCATAGGTAAGCCCTATCTATCCTCATTTTACCTTTGTTTCTGTAGATTTTCAATATAGTCTTTAACTTTATTATACCAGATTTCAAACTCCTCTTTTACTTTATCTTTTGGATAGTTTCCATCATAGAAATATTTTATATGTAAGGTGGATATATAATTTTCAAATTCTTTCTGATATAGATTAGGGAGTCTCTTTTTAAGTTCACCCCATCTCTTTTCATCAGTAGATAAATATACCATTGAAGCAAATCTTACAGCATGAAATAAACTATTGAAAGCATTTCTGAAAAAGTGCTCTTTCCTTAATTTTTCTTTAATCTCTAATCCTAATTTCAGAATATCTTTCGCATTTTTCAATTCTGCTTTTGCTTCTTTATAGTTTGGCTTATTGGTATCCTTAGTCGCTTCCATTAAATACCTCCCATCCCCATATAAAATTTTATTAAAAACTAACACTGCATTAGCTAATCCATCTAATGACTCATCAATTCTATTGACTACAATATCAATCCAGTATGGGAAATTTAAGTTTGAAAGAGCATCTAAATAACCTCCGTAGCCCTTCTTTTTTTTAGTAAATATTAATAAGTCTAAATCTCTTGCATACTCAAGGCCATAGACAGAACTCCCAAATTGTATGATTTCTACTATATCAGGGTCGTATTTAAGTAATAGAGACTTTATTTGATTAGAAAATTCTTTATTTAATTTCAAGTTATGACTCCTCTTTTTATTCTTGATTTATTTTATCACAGAATTAAAGGCTCTGTCAACTAAAAAATGATGAAAACAGGTAACCGTTCACCTCACCACTTACTGATTACCATCTCTCCCCAGATACTATCTATTTTTCTTTTTACTGCCTTTGACATCTTTATATCTTGTGGCCATTCTCTCATAAAACCTTCTTCTTTAGACTTTTTGGTAGCATCAATGCCGACTTTAGAGCCTAATCCTGGATAAGGTGCGGCATGATTTAAGGTATCAACAGGTCCCTCAACAAATATAAAATCACGCTTGGGGTCAACATTATTTCCGATACGCCAGATAACCTCTTGCAAATTCTGGACATCTACATCTTCATCCAAAACAACAATTATTTTCGTGAACATCAATTGTCCTAATCCCCATAAACCATGCATTACCTTTTTGGCATGACCAGGATAACTTTTTTTAATTGAGACAAAGGCTAAATTATGAAATACCCCTTCAATGGGTAAATTTATGTCTATTATTTCTGGGAATATAAGTTTTATCAAAGGTAAAAATATTCGTTCTGTGGCTTTAGCCATAAAACAATCTTCCATAGGTGGTTTACCAACAATGGTTGCTGGATAAATAGGATTTTTTCGATGGGTGATACAGGTCAGATGAAATACCGGATATTTTTCTGGAAGTGAGTAATAGCCTGTATGGTCACCAAAAGGTCCTTCAAGTCGCAATTCTTCCGTAGGGTCAACATAACCTTCTAAAACTATCTCTGAGTCAGCAGGAATTTCTAAATCAATTGTTTGACATTGGGTAATTTCTACAGGTTTTTTTCGTAAAAATCCAGCAAATAGCAATTCATCTATTTCTTCTGGTAAAGGGGCAGTGGCGGCATAAGTAATTGCCGGGTCACCACCTAAACAAACAGCAACAGGCATCTTTTCTCCGACTTCTTTATATAATTGAAAGTGTTTTGCCCCAACTTTATGTGGATGCCAATGCATACCTGTAGTCTTTGAATCATACACCTGCATTCTATACATCCCCAGATTACGGATACCTGTTCTGGGATTTTTAGTAATAACAATAGGCAGGGTAATAAACTTACCTCCATCTTCGGGCCAGCATTTTAATATAGGTAAAATGCTCAAATCAGGATTATCAATAATTATTTCTTTACAAAGTCCTGCTGATACTTTCTTAGGAATGAATGAGGCAAATTGAGATACTTTAGGAATTAATTTAAGTTTATCTATTAAATTATCCGGAACTTCGGTATTTATAAGATTTTCAATCTCAGTAACTATTTTATTGAGATTTTCTACCCCTAAAGCCAATGCCATTCTTTCCATTGAGCCATAAGCATTTGTCACAACAGGAATTAAAGCCCCATCTACTTGTTCAAATAATAACGCCGGTCCCTGATTTTTACAGAATCTATCTGTAATCTCGGTAATTTCTAATATAGGACTAACTTTAGTCTTTATCCGTTTTAATTCTCCTATTCTTTCAAGTTCTTGTATAAATTCCTGAAAAGATTTATATGCCATTGTTAAAAACCCTCTTATTCTTTTATCGACATTTAAACAAGAAATCTTTAGAGTGACTGTCTGTTGTCAAAATCGGTCAAGTAAAATTTTGTTGACAGAATATAACCTTTGTGATAAAATTAGACAATAGACAGAATAAGGTTTCACAAATTACCATTCACCAGTTACTAATTACTAAAAGACGGAGGTTTTTGAATAATGGATAAATTAGCCAGGGAGATTGATAAATTTAAAGGTGTCAAAATATTAGTTATTGGCGATTTGATGATAGATGAATTTATCTACGGTAAAGTAGAGCGTATTTCACCTGAGGCGCCAGTGCCTGTGGTTGAGGTAACTTCAATTACCTATGCTCCAGGCGGAGCGGGAAATGTAATTAATAACATCTATTCATTAGGAGGGAAAATATATCCTGCTGGCGTAATCGGAGATGACGGAACCGGCAAAAAATTACTTACAGATTTTAAAGCAAAAGGAGTTGAAATTGATGGCGTAGTGATTGATAGCGAACGACCAACAACATTAAAATCAAGAATTATTGGTCATTCCCAACAAATAGTCAGGGTTGACCGCGAAGAACGTTCTAATATCGATGAATGGGTTTGTAAACAAATATTAAGTTTTTGTAGAATGGTCATCGAAGATATTCAGAGTATTGTTATCTCTGATTATGGTAAAGGAGTCATCAATGCAAGATTGTTAGAAGAAATTATCCCGCTGGCTAAAAAACATAATCTACCAATAATAGTTGACCCAAAAGAAAGTCATTTCTTGAATTACAAAGGAATAACAGTAATCACCCCTAATCTTAAAGAGGCAGAAAGTTTAACCCGTAAAAAAATAGTTGATGACGAATCTTTGATTAATGTGGGCAAAAGTATTTTAGCCCAGTTAGAAGCTAAAGGAGTCCTTATCACCAGAGGCGAAGATGGTATGACTCTATTTGAAGAAAATGGCGATGTGACGCATATCCCAACGATTGCTAAAGAGGTTTATGATGTTACGGGAGCTGGAGATACGGTTGTAGCGGTGATGGCAATGGCTTTAGGTGCAGGGTTGGATATGAAAACCTGTGCCAGATTATCTAATTGTGCCGCGGGAATCGTCGTCGAAAAAGTAGGCACCGCAACATTAAAAATAGATGAATTGCAGGAAAGAATTAAAAAACTTGAGTAAAATTAAAACCCTTGAGGAATTAAAAAATATAATATCCGATTTAAAAAATCAGGGCAAACAAATAGTTTTTACCAATGGCTGTTTTGATATTTTGCATTATGGTCATATAAAATACCTTGAAGAGGCAAAAACTTATGGTGATATTTTAATTGTTGCCATTAATAGTGATGAATCTATCAAAAAGATTAAGGGGGATACAAGACCTTTGATGCCTCAAGAAGATAGAGCCTATATCCTCTCTGCTTTATCTTGTGTTGATTATGTGCTTATATTTGAAGAGATTGAGCCGGTCAGAATAATTTCGGAGTTAATTCCCGATGTATTAGTTAAAGGAGGTGATTATCAATTAAATGAAATAAAAGGTCGAGAAATTGTCACCTCTGCTGGTGGAAAAGTATTGACCATTCCAGAAATTAAAGGTAAATCAACCACTAATTTGATTCAAACGATTATTGAGAGATATAAAGTAACTGGTAATTGGTAACTGGTAATTGGTAATTGGTAACTAATTACCATTCACCATTTACCATTTACCAAATAGGGCTTCACGAAATTAAAAGTAAGTAACGGATAACTAATTACCAGTTACCAGTTACCAGTTACCAGTTACCAAATAGGGCTTCACGAAATTAAAAGTAAGTAACGGATAACTAATTACCAGTTACCAGTTACCAGTTACCAAACAAATGGAGGTAAAAAAATGAATATAAATGTTGTGCAACAAGAATTAGCAACTATAGGAACACTACTCGTGGGAATGTTACTGGGGATATTTTTAACGGCTTTCGTCAGTTGGATTATAAGTAGCAAATTAATGGATGTTTTGACTAAAAGTAAAAAAGCGATGAAGAAACTCATTGAGATATTAAAAAGGGATTTAATTAACAAACAACCTATCTCAGTCGCCAGAATATATCGACTTATTCGTTCCGTAGGCAGACAAAAAGGGGTAAAATTAACGATGTATGTTCCTCCAGAAGTTCCGTTAGAAGATGTTGAACTTTCACTTAAAGAGGATGCGAAATTAGATTTACAACAAAAAGAAGAGTGTATCTTACAGATTGAAAAGATATTAGAGGAAATGGCGAACCAGAAAAAACCAACAACAGTACCTATAGAATTATCGGAATTGATTAAATCATTAAAAGAGAAATTCCAGAAAGGCGCGTTAGATGAACTGGGTGAAGAACTGGTCAAATTACAACTCTGGTATGAAACAACAGACCTTGACAAAAAGGCAAGTAATTTTAGATTACGAGTAGTTGCGGGAGTAACATTATTACTTTTAGTCTGGATAATTACAGGAATAATAACCTTTTTCACCGTATTCCCACAAGGTTATAATTGGTGGAGAGGATGGGTAATAGTCGTGTGTCCAGTGCTCGTCTTAACCCTATTTGCTTTAGGATATTTTAATATCTGGAAGGAACAGAAATAAAAGATGAAAATAGTGGGGATAATTCCCGCAAGATTTTCTTCAACAAGATTTCCCGGCAAACCATTGGCTAAAATATTAGATAAACCAATGATTCAATGGGTCTATGAAGGGGCGAAAAAATCTAAGACTTTAGAGGCATTAATTGTTGCCACTGACTCACAACAAATTTATGACAGGGTTAAAAACTTTGGCGGAGAGGTATTTTTGACCTTAAGAGAACATCAATCAGGAACTTCAAGAGTCGCGGAAGTCGCAGAACAACTTGATGTAGAAATTGTGGTTAATGTTCAAGGTGATGAACCTCTAATTTCACCTTCTGCGATTGATGAGGCAGTTAAACCTCTCCTGACCGACCCAATCATTTATATGACTACTCTTAAACACAAACTAACAGACCAAACTGAATTATCTAATCCTAATGTCGTTAAAATAGTTACGGATAAAGATGATTTTGCCCTTTATTTCTCTCGCTCACCAATACCTTTTTTTAGACATCAATTTCATTATGAGAATTATAAACATATTGGACTTTATGTTTATCGCAAGGATTTTTTATTAAAATTAGTTCAACTACCAGCCACTCCCCTTGAACAAACAGAAGGATTAGAACAATTACGGGTATTAGAAAATGGATATAAAATTAAGGTAGTTGAAACTGAATATTTATCAATAGGCGTGGATACTGAAGATGATTTAGAGAAGGTAAGAAAACAGGTAATCAGTAATTGGTAATCAGGAAAGAGGTAATATGACAAAATTTATCTTTATCACCGGTGGTGTTGTCTCATCTTTAGGCAAAGGCATTGCCGCCGCATCTATTGGACATATATTAGAAAACAAAGGTCTAAAAATCCGAATGCAAAAACTTGACCCATACATAAATGTTGACCCCGGCACAATGAGCCCTTATCAACATGGTGAGGTCTATGTTACGGATGATGGAGCAGAAACAGACCTTGATTTAGGACATTATGAGCGATTTACTAACTCAATTATCAATAAAGAAAGCAATATCACTGCCGGAATGGTTTATTATTCAGTCATAACTAAAGAAAGAAAGGGCGATTATCTTGGCAAGACTGTCCAGGTAATTCCACATATCACTGACGAGATTAAAGCGGGAATATTAAAACTATCCAAAGATGATGTGGATGTAGTTATTGGTGAAATTGGTGGAACAGTTGGGGATTTTGAAGGATTACCTTTTTTGGAGGCAATTAGACAATTCCGTAAAGATGTTGGCAAAGAAAATGTCCTTTATATCCACCTTACTTTAGTCCCATTTATAAGTGTCTCAAACGAAATTAAAACCAAACCTACTCAACATTCAGTTATGAAACTTCGTGAGATTGGTATTGCTCCGGATATTATTCTATGTCGAACGCAAAAACCCCTACTATCAGAACTCAAGGATAAAATTGCCTTATTTTGCGATGTGGATAAAGAGGCAATAATTGATGCCTATGATGTCAGTAGTGTTTATGAGGTTCCATTAATATTTAAAAAACAGGGGCTGGATAAGATTATTATAAAATTATTGAATCTTTCCCCACCTTATGAATCCATCCCTCAAGAAGAACAATGGAATAAGGTAATCAATATTATTAAAAATCCCGATTCATCGGTTAATATCGCTGTGGTTGGAAAATATATTCAGCTTCAAGATGCCTACAAAAGCATTGTTGAGGCACTAATTCATGGTGGTGTTCCTCATCAAGTGAAGGTTCATATTAAATGGGTTGATTCAGAAGAACTTAACACCCAAAACAAGATAGATAAAGCATTTAAAGATGTCAATGGGATATTAGTTCCGGGAGGCTTTGGATATCGAGGGATTGAGGGAAAGATTGAGGCAGTTTCTTATGCGAGAAGGAATAAAATACCATTTTTGGGAATATGTTTAGGGTTACAATGTGCGGTGATAGAATTAGCAAGAAATCTTGCTGGACTAAAAAATGCCAATAGCTCAGAGATTGACCCCAATACACCACATCCGGTCATCGATTTAATGGAAATACAAAAAGACACAAAAGAAAAGGGTGGCACAATGCGTTTGGGACAATATCCGGCTAAACTTGGACACGGTTCTTTTGCTCATAAAGCCTATGGTGAAGAGATAATCTCCGAACGACACAGGCATAGATATGAGGTAAATAATAAATATCGAAAAATACTATCAAAACATAATGTTATTTTTAGCGGGCTATCGTTAGATGATAATTTAGTTGAGATAATTGAGTTAAAAAAACACCCGTGGTTTGTTGCCACTCAATTTCATCCTGAATTCAAATCTAAACCGACCAATCCTCATCCATTATTTAGAGATTTTATTGGGGCAAGTTTAAAGGAAAGTAAGGAAGAGTAACAGTTCAGGTAATCCTTTACCGCAGAGACGCAAGAGTTCACAGAGAGGAAAATATTTTTTTTCGTGTTTTTCGCGTTTTTCGATGTTTAAAAAGGCTTAAAAACAGTAACCGTTCAGGCTATATATCAAAAGTGTCCGAAAGGAGATAAGAAGATAAGAGTGATATGGAGATAAGATAATAGAAATAGATTGAAATTTATAGAAATAGGTAGAAATTGATTGTGGAAAACAACAAATTTCCATAAATTTCTATTACTCGATGTTCAAGTTTTTTTAAGATTAAGTGGTTTATCCTTTTTTAACCGCAAAGAACGCAAAGAAATTAACCGCAAAGAACGCAAAGATTATAGTGCTCTGTTAAGATTGAATTTGCATGTTACTTAGGTAAT
>JBFLXS010000161.1:0-1697 GCA_040755795.1 bacterium
TTTTCCACAATCAATTTCTACCTATTTCTATAAATTTCAATCTATTTCTATTATCTTATCTCCATATCACTCTTATCTCCTTATCCCCTTTCTTACACTTTTGATATATAGCCTGAACGGTTACTATGATTTGTTCTTTGATAAATTAATTAAACTTTTTACCCTAAAATGCCGATAAATGTAAATGGAGGCAAAAAATATTATGTTTGACCAATCTACCCATATGCAAACAGTGAAAATATTAGAGAACTCACTCGATACTGCGACCTTACGGCAAAAGGTGATTGCGGATAATATTGCTAATGTTAATACGCCAGGTTTTAAGAAAAGTTATGTAAGCTTTGAAGATGAGCTTGCCCTGGCATTGCAGAAAAAGGAAACATCAAATTTTAAAGCAAGGACGACTGACCCTAAACATATTCAATTTTATAAACCACCAAAACATCCAACCGCAGTTCGACCACGAATGTTTGTGGAAGATGATACTACTTTTCGTAATGACCTGAATAATGTTGATATAAATGCTGAAATGGCTAATTTAGCAAAAAATTCTATTATGTATGAGGCAGTAGTTAATAGAATAAGTGGGATGTTTCAGATGCTTGATGTGGTAATAAGAGGAGGCACAAGATAGTATCATGATGAATCTTTTTCAAACAATTAATACATCTGGCTCAGGACTTACCGCAGAACAATTACGAATGGATGTAATTGCTAATAATATTGCGAATGTGAATACAACTCGAACTCCACAAGGAGGCCCTTATCGTCGACAAAGAGTAGTATTTACTCCTCGTGAACCGCAGGTATTTTTTAATATACCATTTGTTAAATCACAGGTTATCTACAATGGTAAAGGGGTGCGTGTCGTAGGTATTGAAGAAGACCCTTCTCCATTTAAAATAGAATATCGACCTGAACATCCAGATGCAGATAAAGATGGTTATGTTCGGTTGCCAAATGTAAATGTAGTTTTGGAGATGACGGATATGATTACCGCGACCAGGGCTTATGAGGCAAATGTAGCCGCAATGCGGTCTGCAAAAGAAATGATGATTAGGGCACTGGATATTAGTAGATAAAACTTTTTTCTTGACAAAAAGAAGTTTTTATAGTAAAATAAGGAGGTTAATGGTAAAGTGACACCAGTGAGTTTAGATTCATTAATGCCAAAGTCAGAATTAATGTTTCAAACAAGAATAGAGAAGAAAAAAGAAGATGTATCCCCATCTAATGAATTAATTAATAGTTTTTCTACTGTATTCCAGAAACACATAAATGAGGTAAATGGATTATTAGGTGAATCGGGAGAATTAACCAGAAAATTAGCCGCTGGAGAAATAGATGATGTTCATACCGTAATGATTGCGGCAGAAAAGGCAAGGATTGCACTAAATTTTACCTTGACGATGCGAGATAGAATAATTCGTGCCTATGAGGATACATTAGCGATGGGTGGAAGGTAGTGGACAGTGAACAAAAATTACTGATTGCTGATTCCTGATAATAAAAATGGGAGGGGGGACAGATGCCAGCATGGTTAACACAAATCATTACTTTTTGGAATGGCTTGACTCGCACCCAAAAGATAACGATTGGTGGAGTTGCCGCAGCAGTACTTATAGTCCTGTTATTCTCACTCCAATATGTTGGGAAAGTAGAGTATGTTAATCTGTATGTTAATATTGAGCCACAAG
>JBFLXS010000161.1:1797-8417 GCA_040755795.1 bacterium
TTGACTCGCACCCAAAAGATAACGATTGGTGGAGTTGCCGCAGCAGTACTTATAGTCCTGTTATTCTCACTCCAATATGTTGGGAAAGTAGAGTATGTTAATCTGTATGTTAATATTGAGCCACAAGAGGCAGGAAAAATAACGGCTAAACTGGATGAATGGAAACAACCGTATAAATTAGTTGGGACAACGATTAAGGTTCCAATAAAAGACCGTGATAGATTAAGAATAGATTTAGCCAGAGAAGAATTAGCACCAAAAGGTGGAATTGTTGGTTATGAATTGTTTGATGTAACTAAATTAGCCATAACAGATTATGAACGACGAATTAACTTTCTTCGAGCCTTACAAGGCGAACTAACAAGAACAATTGAGGGAATAGACAATATAGACGAAGCAAGAGTCCTTTTAGTCCTACCTAAAAAAGAATTATTTACTGAAGAAGAAAAAGATGTCACTGCATCCATTAAATTAAAACTCGCTCCTCAAACTACCTTAACTACTGACCAGGTTAAAGGAATAATCAACTTAGTAACTCACGCCGTAGAAGGCTTATCACCTGAAAATGTGACTATTGTTGACAATAGAGGTAATATTTTATCCGACATAAAAGAATCTGTAGATGGAAAACTTGAAGATTTAGCCGTTAAACAATTAGATGTTCAGCGCGCTGAGGCTAAAGATTTAGAACAAAAGATTCGTAAAAAATTAGCCCGGGTAGTTTCCCCGGATAGTATTGAAGTATTTGTCAAATGGGAGATGAATTTTGACCGTGTTGAGAGTAAAGAAGAAAAATATAGTATGCCAGGATTTGAGCAGTTAAAGGTAAGTGATGAGGTGATAAAGGAAGAACTTAAAGGAAAAGTAACGATGCCTGGTGGTGCACCCGGCGTAGAGGCTCAAATGCCTGGTTATAAAGGTGCGCTTACCCCCGAAGGACCAGTAGAGTATAAAAAGGATGAATCAAGAATTAATTATCTTGCAGATAAAGAGGAGGTATTGACCGTAAAATCTCCGGCTATATCTAAAATATCAGTTGCGGTCGTTATTGATGGCATCTATGAGCGAGATAAATATGGTAAATTAAAACTCGATAAAGATAACAAACTCATCTATAAACCACGCACTCAGCCGGAAATGAAAAAATATGAGAATTTAGTCTGGGGCGCTATTGGTGCAGAAAAAGGAAAAGTATATTCTGACCGTGAATATATTGTTCAGGTAGAAAATGTTCAATTCGACCGCACCAACGAATGGGTAGAAGAACTAAGAACCACCAAAGAAGAATCACAGGCACTAATTAGGATGTATATTATGGCGGGAATTTTAGTCCTGCTTTTAATTGGTGGTTTGATTGCTTTGATGATTCATCGAAGAAAAGTTATTGCTCGGGAAGAAGCCGCAAGAATCGCCGCATTAGAAGCCGCAAGAAGAAAAGAAATAGAAGAAAAAGAGGAGTTAGCAGAAGAAGGAATTACACCCTTTGAAGAAGAAATTAAAAACATGGCCAGGCAATTTCCACAACAGGTAGGCCAAACGCTCAGTACCTGGTTAGCTGAGGCAGAAGCAGTATAGTATAATTGGTAAATGGTAAATGGTAACTGGTAATTGGTGAATGGTAACTGGTAATTGGTGAATGGTAACTGGTAATTGGTGAATGGTAATTAGTTACTAATTACCATTCACCAGTTACCAAACAAAAGGAGGCAAATCATTATGGCTGTAGTTGAATTAACCGGTCCCCAAAAAGCCGCAATACTTATGGTGGCACTTGGGAGTGAAATATCATCTGAGGTATTCAAATATTTACGAGAAGATGAGATGGAATCTTTGACAATGGAGATTGCTAATTTGCCAAAGATTTCTCCAGAACAGCGAGAACAGGTGATGAATGAGTTTCATCAGATAATGACGGCACAGAGATTTATACTTCAAGGTGGTGTGGACTATGCTAAAGAACTTTTAAAACGCTCGCTGGGTGAAGAAAAGGCTCAGGAATTAATAGATAAATTACTTTCTCAAAAGAAACCATTTGAGTTTATGCGTAAGGTTGACCCGGTTCAACTACTCACTACGATTCAATCTGAACATCCACAAACCGTTGCTTTGGTTTTAGCCTATCTACCTCCAGAACGGGCATCAGTTATTTTAGGTGAGTTACCATCTGAGATTCAAGCGGATGTCGTCAGACGATTAGCGGTGATGGAAAGAGGTTCTCCAGAGGCACTTCAAAAAGTAGAAACTATATTACATACAAAATTGGCGGCTTTCACGACCACGACTAAAGGAAAGGAGGCACGAATAGGTGGAGTTGATTCAGTCGTTGATATGTTAAATCAGGTCGAACGAGATGTAGAACGAACAGTTTTAGAAGGTGTTGGAGAACAAGACCCGGAGTTAGCCGAAGAAATTAGAAAACGAATGTTCACATTTGAGGATATTACTCGACTGGATGATAGGTCAGCACAACGAGTTTTGCGGGAAGTAGATATTCGTGAATTAGCTATGGCACTTAAAGGTGCCTCAGATACGGCTAAAGATATGGTCTTTAAAAATATGCCTAAACGCGCCGCGGCTATGTTGAAAGAAGAAATAGAATTCTTAGGCCCTGTCCGAGCAAGAGATGTTGAAGAGGCTCAGCAAAAGGTGATTAATGTGATTAGACAACTGGAAGACTCCGGAGAAATAGTCGTTGCTCGCGGCGGAAAAGGTGGGGAGAAAATCATTGTCTAATATCTATCGAAAGGAATTTTTACCTCCAGATGGCGCTGAAGTAATGCTGGAGTTTCAACTTAAACCAGCACCTGAAGGGAAAACTATCTTAGATGTTATAGAAAATAGAATTAAGAAAGGACAGATTAAACTACTCAATTTACAAAAGAAAATTAAAGAGGCAAGTGAAAAAAATCGTAACCTCGAGGAAGATATTTTATTTGAGGCAAAAGAAAAAGCAGAGAAAATTATAACTGAGGCAAAAGAATCATCTAATCAAATCCTTAATGAGGCTCATGAAAAATCTAATGAAATTCTGACAAAAACTAATTCGGAAATAGACCAGGTTACTCAAGTAGCCAAACAAGACGGTTATGAACAAGGATTTAAGAAAGGTAAAGAAGAAGGAATCAACACTGGTCAGGAGGTGATAAAAAAGACTTTAAGTCAAATCCATAATGTCTTGCTTGAGGCAAAACATAAACGAGAAGAAATTATTCAGACTAATCAAGAAATGATTCTTGATTTAGCCTTAATGATTGCCAAAAAAATAATTAAAACAGAACTTGCCACAAATAAACAGGCAATTTTAAAAAATTTAACCCAGACACTTAAAAAGGTAAAAAACAAAGAAGAAATCAAGGTAAAAATCAATCCCGTGCATCTCCAGGAATTATCATCAAAAAAGGAAGAACTCCTCTCTCAAGTTTTTGGTCTGGAAGGAATAAATTTTGAAGAAGATGAAAATATCGAACCAGGAGGTTGTCTCATAGAAACTAATTTTGGACTGATTGATGCAACTATTGCTACACAATTGGAGATGATACAACAAGCATTAAATGTCAAGGATGGATAGAAATAGTCAATGAGGATGAGAAGGTAATAAGTTAAGAGGATGAGAATATTAGACGATTAGCGAATTAGAGATTAGAGAATTAAGAGAATGAGATTGAAACCATAAATTTTCTTTTATTCTCTGTGTTTCCTGTGGTGAAAAAACTATTTTTCAGGAGAACGAACATGCCCCTGCAGGGCACAAATGACGATGAAAATGTAATTTTGTAACTCACGCAATTACAATAACTTACGAACATTTTCAGGAGAAACGGTCATGAACCGTTGGTTCACAAATGAGGATGAAAATAGTAGATAGGAGATAGAAGGTGGGAGATGGGGAGATAAGCATGAGGAGTGGTGTTTTCTTTACTTTCTACTCTCTACTTTCTACTCTCTACTTCCTATTTTCAGGGGAAACCGGGCATGAGCCTGCGGCTCACAAACGAAGATGAAAATTTTTGGAGTGCGGTGGCTTGCCACCGCTTTGGAGGTAAGCCAAAAGTGGCTTTGGCAAAGTAAAGCAAGCCAAAGCGAAAGCAAGCTTTCGCACTCCAAATACTATTTTCAGGGGAAATATGAAAGGATCTTCAAGTAAGGAAAAATTTATAATATGGCATCCAGAAGTTCATAAGATTTATGGAGAAACCCTTTATTTTTTTCTGCTTAATTTTGAACCAGGGATATTTGGTAACGACGAATATATGGAAAAGATAAAAAATGCTCTTGAATTGTGTGAGATAAAGGGTTACTCTATCTATTTCGTATTTGGTCACTATGATTGTCTCCTTCGGGTCTGGTTAAAACCCGGCAAGGAGACAATTTTCAAACGAAAGATTGCAGATACAAATCTACCAATAAAAGTGATAGATACCTTTATCTGCGAACCAGAGAATTTATCTCATTATTTTTGGAGAGGAGAGAAAATTAATCCCAAAGAGATAGATGAAAAGATAGAGAAATATAAGAGTGAAGATCTAAATAATCTTCAGGAAAACTTAGATGAAGAACTATGTAAGGAACTTGAGAAACAAAGACTTGCATTTATCAAGGAAAGGGGAGAGGGCAAAATAAAGTTCTATATAATCTTGAACCCCCCTTTTACTGAGCATAGTCAAGAAGACATAAAAGAAGGAATAGAAGATGTCTTGAATACAAAAGAGTCAATAACGAAAGCAGAAAATATATCACTCTATTCGGGAAAAGGGTTTGGCAGGTTTTTAGTAAAGGGAGAGGTTGAAAAGGACGAATTTTATGCAATATTTCATTTAGTGAAAAATCTTAATGAATCTAAACCGGTAAAGATGGACTCTGAAACCCTTATCATTGCCAAAGTCACAGAAAATGAATGGGATAATGTAGATTTCACTAAGCCGGTAGAAAAATATAACGAGTTGATAAAATTTTTGGAAATAAAAGAAAATGAGTTCAATAAATTATCAGAAGATACAAAGATAACTCTCTTAAATTTGTTCTTCGCTATTAAAGAGCCTGATAATGTCCTTAAAAGAATCTTTAAGGGAGTAATTGATAGAGATGGAGACAGTATCCGAAAAGAGATGGTTTTATTCTTTGACATAGAGGATTCTCTTTCAAAACTTTTTTGGGTATCAATGGAAAAAATCTATGGTCCAGGATGGCAAATAGCAAAGGGAGGAGAGTTTGCAGAGGCAATAGGAAAAGAAAATCTGAGAGATATGAGTATATACGACTATATTTGTTTGCTGGGATATATGGAAGATAAGGGCCTCTTGAAGTATAATGACTACCCCATAGAGTTACCTAAGGATTGGCAGGTCACCTTGAGAAAAATGTGGGATTGGAGAAATAATCTGGCTCATGGCAGAATCAAGGGAGATGAATTGTTGAAAGCATGGAAAAGGGTAGTAGAGCTCTTTATAGAGATAATCCCTATTCATAAGGCATTAAATGAAGTAATAGAAAATTTAGAGAGGAGAGCGAAAAATGAGTGATAGATATCTAAGCAAACCTCGTTTAATACCAGATGTAGAAAGGATTTTGCTCTATTTGATTATTCTTAAGGATATTACCAAAGAGAAGAAGGAAGAAATCCAGATAGAGAAAAAGGAGGAAATTCAAATAAAGTTAGATAATGAAGTGATGCGTATAAGTGATCCATTTAATGTCCCTCTATGGGTAGCAAATAAATTAGAGCCAGAAGATGTTAAACTTCTATTTCATTGGGTAGAGAAAAAATATACTAACCTGATAGAAGAAGGATTTCAAGACAAAAAAATAGGATTGATAGTCTTGTGTAATCATAAGATTGTGGCTACTTCAGATGATCCAGATGGACTCATGGATGAAGAAATAACATCTTTTGCAGAGAAGGAAGGGAAAATACCATATGTCATTACCAGAAGTAGACTTATTGAGGAAATAAAGACATCAGATTGGAACCAAGTAAATAACGATGATTGGTATCCTACCATCCCACTCTATCTTAAAAGTAAAAATGCTGTAAAAAAGGATATAAGAATAGAAGCGGATTTTGATACTGGGAACCCCGTTGGTGGATGTCTTGCTTTTCCTGACGAATTTCGCCGTTCTTTAGGAGAACCAGGTGGTATAACAAGAAAGGAGATTAGATTCGGCAGGGAATATGAGTTTTTTTTAAAAGATATTAAAATAGGAATAAGGGATGGTGAAATGGAGAGAGTAGAAGATTTTAAAGTGAGATTTGTAATCGATAGTGACTGGATATGGGCATTCCAAATAGGATTCAACCCTAAAAGAAAAGGTTTTGTTGGAAGAAATATACTTTTTAAATCCTTTTTCTGTGTAACCTTAAATCCAAAAACACGCACTTCAATGCTTAAATTACTCTAATAACATTTCAGAGAGCAGGAAAGATTTTGTAAGGGTTCAGGGAGGATAAAAATAAGGAGAAAGGGAGAAGATGGAGAAGTGGAGAAAAGAAGAGTTAAGTGATAGGATTATTAATGCCTGTATTAATGTCCATAAAAAGTTAGGACCTGGTTTTCTGGAGAGCATCTATCACAATGCCTTGAAGGTTGAGTTTGCAAGACAGAACATCATCTTTGAATCAGAAA
>JBFLXS010000162.1 GCA_040755795.1 bacterium
GCTTTTAACCCTATTTTTACCACCTTTGACCAAAATCAAGACCCTAATAGACATAACGAGGCTTTAAATCCTCTTAATTTTTTAATTCAGACAGCCTCAATGTCACCATAAATTAACGAAACTCCAGTCTATAATACTTTTCATTTAAGGCATAAGTGGCAGCAAAATTATGGGCATCTACCCAATTTGATAGTTTATTCCCCCACCGTATTATATCTAATTCTTGATATGCTGTGTTAAGAACTTTCTCCTCTATATCGTTCTCACTAATCTTTATTCCAACCTCCTCTGGAAAAACCAAATTCTTTTCTTTCATTATCTGAGAAAGTCGTCTTATTGAACCCCTTGTCGGAGATATCCCTTCTAAAACTCGAATGAGATAGTTATATCTTTTTTTCAGTTGGGTGTATAATGAATATATAGTCTTATCATCTTTTCTTTTATCAAAGGCTTCAAGGAAGCTATTGACTGTAGTGTCCTTCCTAAACTCCCTATATTTCCATTTCATATAAAAGCCTTCTTTTTGAATTACCGCCTTTATATGTCTAAAAATTTCCTCAAGGGTGC
The DNA here is from genome assembly GCA_040755795.1 of bacterium. Lineage (NCBI taxonomy): Bacteria > bacterium. The sequence goes on from JBFLXS010000162.1 coordinate 568, forward strand.
CAGGAAGCAAAATAAACCTTCCTTTATATGTCTCCATCATATCTTTAACTATTTCTGTTTCATATATTTCTTTGCGTGGTCCAAATGGATACATATAGGTATGGATTTCATAGAAATCGATAGTATACATTGGCGTAATCTCATCTATTTCTTGTCTGGCTATATCTTTCTCTAAGAGTTTAAAATGGCTTATCTGTTCTCCTAATAATCTTTTAATCCTGTCTAAATCTTCCCTGGCCATATTTTGTATCACCCCTTAAATGAAACTAAATCTGAAGTTCCACAGGCATCTTTTCTCTTATTATCTTTATAGCCTCACTTATATTCACCGTGGCAAATACCTCAGTATAATCTTTAACAATCTTCGATAGTCAGAACCTTTCCTTTATCAAAAAAGACCTTAAACTCATCGATAAGATGTCTTCCAATCAGACATCCATTTCCAAGGCAAAGTATAACCGCTGGTCTTGGCTTTGTTTCTCCATTTACCTTAATACCTCCATAGTAAGCAGGACTTTCGTATTCTCTACCATCGGCTAAGCTTATTGACTCTGAGAAATCTGGTTTTCCCAATTCATCTCTGAATCTTAAAGGTACAATTAGCCGAACCCGTTTTTTGGGGATAGAAGCTTCTGAACCAGGCAAAAGTCTTCTTTCATCGTCATAAAAACCAGTATCTATATAAGCATCTATATCATAGACTCTTGGTTGATTTCGAGCAGTAAACCTGAGCTTTAAATAAGGATAATATGGATAACTATATCTTATGTTCATACCCTCCTCCTATTCGAATAATAGTCTCGTAACCAATTCTTCTTAAGAAAAACCCTCCTTTACCAAATTTTTCTAATGCCTTTTCTATAACTTCTGCCTCATCCTCTCCTACAATAGGTTCTTCCTTTTCATTGTAGCTCAAGGCAACAAATTTACCTACATCTTTCTCCTCGAGTTTCTCTTTATGCACTGCATAAACCTCATCTCTCTTTTCCTTTTTCATCTTAACTTCCAATTCACGATGTAACTCTAACCCTCTCTCAACAACCTCATTTAACTGTTCTCCCTTAATTGGCTTAATAAGGTAATCATAAACCCTATTTTTCTTTGCCTCCTCATAAGACTCTATACTTCCATATCCAGTGATTACTATGGGTACTGTTGTAGAAGAGAGTTTATTTATCTCCTGTAAAAGGTCTAATCCAGCCCTTTCATCTTCCATCACTATATCCACCAAAGCCAGGTCATATCGAGTCTTCTTTATTTCTTTTAATCCACTTCTTCCATCTTTCGCTAAACCAACCGTATACCCTCTTTGGGTTAGAAATTTATTCAAATGCTTCCTTGTCTTTTCTTCATCATCAACCACTAAGATTCTATTCCCATTAATCATTCCTTTGCCTCCTTTCCTTTTAATTTAATCTTAAATGTTGTTCCTTTTCCTACCTCACTCTTAACTTCTATGGAACCATTATGTTCCCTGATTATTCTCTCTACCACTACCAATCCTATGCCAAATCCTTCTGCCTTTGTCGTATAGAATGGGTTAAATATCTCTCTTATTCTTTCTTCAGGAATTCCAACTCCAGTATCTTCAATGATAATTATAGGGATATTGTCTGTATCAGTTTTTGTAGTGATTGTTAATTTCCCTCCTTTTGACATTGCCTCCTGGGCATTCAGGATAAGATTTAAAAATACTTCTTTCATCTGGTCAATATTAATCAGAAGTAGAGGTATCTTATGGTCAAACTTTCTAACTATCTTTATATTTCTAAACTTAGCTGTGCCTTCTACAATGGCTATAGTTTTATCTAATAAAATGTTTAAATCATCTTTCTTTATACATGGTTCTTTCGAAGGTCGCGAGAACTCAAGAAAATTATTGATAATGCTACTGAGCCGTTCTATTTCCTCATCAATATCCTTAATATCTTCTTCTACTTCTGGATTAATATTAGACATATCGGTTTTTAATGACATCATGGCAAGACTCATATTCTCCAGAGGATTCCTCATCTGATGAGCCACAGCATTACTCAGCATACTAACAAGTCTTAATCTCTCTGCTTCACCCAGCAATTTAAGGTTATTATGGGCTTTTTCAAGGTCTTGATACAAGCGGGTATTCTCAATGGCTACTCCAACAAAGATTCCCAACGACAAAACGAAATTCAATTCTCTTTCTGTAAACTTACTTCCATCAATTTTATCCCATAACCCAATTACTCCTATCGTTTTCTCTCCACTTATCATAGGTATACTTAAAAGGGAGCCAATTTGAAAGGGAAATAGTTTAAATAAAGGGTCATTTTCTAAATACTTTGTAATAATCTCTGGATATTTCCTGTTTACTATCTTTCCATGCATTCCCTTCCCAATTTGAATTGGTTCGCTTCCAATATTCTTGTCAATTCCTGAAGAAGCCACAATAACCATCTCAGACCAATTTTCATCTAATAATGCTACAAGCCCACCTTTTACTTGCAATAGTTCTATAAGTTCGGATAAAAAGAAATTAGCTATTTCTCTTACCCCTCGCTGATAAATCATCTTATCGCATACCTTATAGATTAAAGCAAGTTCCTCCCATGCATACTTTAATTCTGACTTCAATTCTGACTTCAAATCTTCCAAATTTTTCACCTGCCTTTAAATAGAATAGTCTATCTACAAATCTCCTAACTTTTTCTTCACTTCTTTTATTAATTCTTTCATACTAAAAGGCTTGGTAATAAATGTTAGATTATGTTTCTTTGCCATCTCTCTATCTGCTTCACAACCTCTTATGGTAAGGATAATAACTGGTATATCTTTAGTGGTAGTATCCTCTTGCAGAGTGGTATAAACCTTCCATCCTTCCTGATTTATCCAGTTACTCCATTCTTCACCAAGGGTTGGCATCATAATATCGAGTATAATCAACGCTGGCTTTTCCTGTTTTGCCCTGTCAATAGCTTCAATCCCATTAGAAGCTGATATAACTTCATAACCTGCGTCTTTCAATTCCTCCTCTATCAATTCCACAATATATCTCTCATCATCCACTACCAATATTTTTTTCATTCTATTAATCATACCTCCTTGTTAGCTATTAGCTGGTTGTTTTGATATGGGCAAGGTAAAGTTAACTCTCACACCTTTCCCTGGTGGACTTTCAATACTAATAATTCCACCATGTTGCTCTATGGTATATTTGACAATCGCCAATCCCCTCACCGGTCCAATCCGACGATTAGTTTTCTCTTCTATACGCTTATAATCTTTCTTAAATATATGGGGCAAGTCTATCTCAGATATTTGACCCTGGTTAATAATCTCCACCCTTTCACTTTTATCATCATCCTGGCTAACATTAACTATTATTGGAGTGTTCTCTGGTGAGTATTTAATGGCATTGTGAAGGAGATTAAGAAATACATCTTTAATTTGAAGTTTATCTGCTTCGATGTTTGAAATATTAGAAGGACAGTTTATCTGTATTGAAATATTTTTCTCAGAAGCAGAGAAACTAAATAAATTCCAAACTTCAGCAATAATCTCAGATATGGAGAGAGATTCTTTTGTTGGTATAAACAAACCGTCTTCTATCTTTGTTCCTTGCGTCAGGTTATCAATTATCCTGCTGAAATCTACACTCTGATTGTTTAAAATTTTAATATCTCTTTCTGCTCTTTCAGTGTTTTTCTTTGCCACACCAGAGAGGAGACTTTCAAGACACAGCCGGACATTGGTCAGTGGAGTCCCTAACTGATGTCCAAGATTTCGAATGAACTCAGACTGGGATTTATTTAACCTTCTCAATCTCTCTATTACTCTGACATTTCCGATTATAGTAGATATTTCAGTGGCAAAAAGTAATAACATGTCTATATCTGTCCAGGTAATTGGTTCCTCAGTGAACTTTCTATCCGCAATAATGGCTCCGATGAAGTTATTACCAACCCACAATGGCGTAATTAAAAAAATCTCTGCCTCCATACCCGTTAAAAGTTTTTTCACTTCGGGGTATTCTTTTGCTTCTATGAGTTTACCCTCTCTCCCTAATGAATCTGGGGAAAATATCGTTTCCTTATCAATAGGGATAGTTAATTCCTTAACCTTTTTGTTTAATTTTGAATTGAGTATCTCATCCTTATTTTTATCATATCGGGTAATATAATCATAAATATCTATACCCTTTATTTTTTCCCATACGGCAGGGGTTTCATCATTTGTCAGCCCAATTGCCATTTTGCCTCTCAAATATCTCTTTTCTTCATCAGCCAATAACAATATTGCTCTATTAAATCCCAATCCCGTATCAGCCGTAATAGTAGTTAAGATAATGTATAAAATTTTATCTAAGTCTATCTCACTTTCAGATGGTATTCTGGTTGGGAAACCGTCTAATTGAGCTATTTCTTCCCCTATCCCACGAACCATTTCGTCAAAGGCAAAGAAATGTTTTGTGGCTTCACTTTCTCTTTCAGATAAGAAGGCATTATTTATAACATGGGAGGTAAGATTAGCATACACGGCTAATCGTTTACGGTCATTTTCGGTAATTGGATTTTTAGTATTTTTATTATCAATCACTATCAACCCCAAAGTCCCTGATTTTCCTCTCAGTGGCAAACTTACCCATTCCTTTACTTCTTTCTCATCTAATATTTCTAATATTTTATCAGGAATAGAATCGCCTTCCATAGTCTCATCTCTATTCTTTATAATTTGATAATCGCCTTCCATAACTAAATCTTGTAAATATCTATACGAACTGTGCCTTAAATCTATTACTTTATCTGTAAAATTTATCTCCTTATCTAACCCAATTTGTATTTTCCCTTTCAAAGTAGTTCTATCTCTTGAAAGTAAAAACAACTGAACTCTATCGTATCCTATCTCATTTATCTGTTTTAAGATAATATATAACATCTCATCTAATTCTACAGAGCTCAGCATATCTCTGGTCAATTTAATCAATCTTTCTCTCTCTGTTATATCTGTAGCAATCGTTAATGCAGATACTATTTTATCCCTTTCATTTTTCATTGGAGTGGATACCAGATCCCAAACCTTTTTCCCTTTCTTAGATACAGTTTCTATAATTTCTTCCGCATCCCTGCCTTCATCAAAAGTTACCTTTACCGGACATCTTTCACATGGCTCTACTCTTTGATGAAATTGGCGGTAACAGGGGGTATCTGGCTGAAATTTTTTATTGCTAAAAAGCACATGCCAATCCTTTTTCCTGATAATACAGGTATCTGTTTTAATTGATTTAAAAATTGCTTCCAGTCTATTTCTATGAAATCTTTCTAATCTTCGATAGAACCAAAGGATAAAGTATGCAAAGAAAAGGAAAAAGACTCTTGGAATGAGTATTATCAAAAGATTAGTTGGATTAGGTTTTATAAAATTCAGAAAAGATACAGTTACAATCAGGATGAGATTTATACTATTAACAACATATAGACTTTCCTTAAATTTGAGTGAATTTACACTTATAAGTATTGGTATAAGATAAAAGAGAAAGAAATCTGAAGAAGGATTTTCTGTCAGAAGGTAGAATAATGAGAAGAAAAGGGTATCAATAAAAATTTGACACCTTTGAAATCTAACAGAATGGAAAAATTTTTCATTCTTGATTCTAATGATAAAAAGGATTATCAGGTAACCCAAAAATATAAATATAGATGGGAAGATAATCTTATTATATCTCACCATAGGCTCTTGAAACAAATAAAAACGAATTATAAGCCAGAACAAGATAACAACACGGGTTACATAAATCGTCAATTGTAGGCCAAAAACATCTTCACTTTTAAGGTACATTTCTATGGGTGGATTAAAGAGTTCGTCTATCTTTCTTTTGAGATAATTCCAAAGCCTTTTAATTTGGGACATCCAGGTTACTTCCTTATATTTTGGTTGATAAATAGGTGACCACAATTTGTAGAAATACAACCTTCACTATTACACATAATAGCAGAGTTTTTAAATGTTGTCAATCTTTTTTTCAAAGATTGCAGTAAATCCTGAAGACTATGACAGGAACCATTAAGGAAAATTTAGGATCAACCTTAACTATGGAATTTACTTTGTTCTGTATTCCATAATCAAGGTTTGATTCTAAGCCACTAAGCTATATTCTTTTATTTTCTTTTGTAGGGTTTTACGGTCTACTCCAAGGGCTTTGGCGGCTTTTGTCCGATTACCGCTAACTTCCTGGAGGACTTTAATCAACAATTCCCGCTCAAGTTGTGCCTTTGCTTGATATACTGACTCTTTAAATGATACCCTCTTCTCTTTTGCCTTAATTATATTATTTGGGATATCCTCAATATCTATTTTATCACCTTGAGCTAATACTACCATTCTTTCAACGACATTCTCAAGTTCTCGAATATTTCCAGACCAATCATATAAAGTCAATATCTCTTGTGCTTCTTTTGTAATCTCAAGTATATTTTTATTAGTCCGAAGATTAAATATCTTTAAAAAATGCTCTAACAAAATAGGAATGTCATCCTTTCTTTCTCGCAAAGGTGGTAAAAATATTGGGACAACATTTAGTCGATAGAACAATTCTTCCCTATATTTTCCTTCTTTAACAGCCCTTTCTAAGTCACGATTAGTAGCGGCAATCACCCTGACATCTACTTTGATAGTTTTAGTTCCTCCGACTCGTTCAAACTCCCTTTCTTGCAATACACGCAGTAACTTAATCTGCATAGGCATATCCATCTCTCCAACCTCATCTAAAAATATAGTTCCTGTATTAGCCAGTTCAAATCTACCCAGTCGTTGGTTTATTGCCCCTGTAAATGCACCCTTTTCATGTCCAAATAATTCACTCTGTAATAGGTTTTCTGGTAATGCCACACAATTAACCGCTATAAAAGGTTTATCATGCCGCAGACTTAATCGATGTATTGCCTTTGCCACTAACTCTTTACCTGTCCCCGTCTCGCCTATAATTAGGACAGAGGTATTGGTTTTAGCTACCTGGTTAATTAATTTATGCACCTCTTTTATCTTTTGACTTTTGCCAATAATCCCGTCAAACTTTGCCTCTTTTTTTATTTCTTTATATAGTTGAAGTGCCTTTGAAACAACGATGGTTATCTCATCTAATTCAAAAGGCTTGGTGATATAATCATAAGCCCCTTGTTTCATTGCCTCAATTGCTGTCTTAAGAGTTCCAAAGGCAGTAATCATAATCACAATTACATCCGGGGAGATTTTCTTAGCCTTTTTTAAAAGCTCTAACCCGTCCATCTGAGGCATCTTTAAATCAGTAATTATTAATGAGAACTCCTGTATTGGTTTATTTAGTGCCTCTTGCCCATTCTTAGCAGTAGTTACTAAGTAACCCTCTTTAGTAAGAATAGTAACTAATGCCTGGCGAATTTTTTCCTCATCGTCTACTACTAAAATTTTTTTCATCATCTTGTACTCTCCTCTTTTTCTGTAACCGTTCAGGCGATACATCAAAGTGTAAGAAAGGGGATAAGGAGATAAGGGAGATATGGAGATTATAAATTTCCTGGATAATTGGGCAAAAGATTATGGTAATTTTACAATTTAAAATTAATTCCCCTTATCTCTATAATCTTCATATCTCCTTTTGTTACACGTAGGTTCTCGGATAAAATTGAGAGTTGATTCCTGAACCTGTCAGGAACAGGTTTTATTGCTCTTCACACACCTTGAATTTTTCCTTCACCCCCAAAATTTCGGTGGTGTCCGAAATTAGCTAACTTCCTCTAACCGGATAGGTAAGCCATTCCTCTATACTCCAAACGTGGTCGGTTAGACCAGCAGCCATTGCCGGAGTTCGTTGTTGCCAACCACCATC
>JBFLXS010000163.1 GCA_040755795.1 bacterium
TTGTTTGTGTCATAAGTTTGTCCTCCTTATTTTAGTTAGTTAATACTTTTTGTATAGTATACCATAAAATCTTTCGCAGGTCAAACTTGACACTTTATCATATCATCTCTGCGGTGAACGGTTACTTAAAATCGACTTCGACCTTTTCGTAAGTTAAGTATAAAATCAATCATTAAATCATCCCCCCGAATAAGTAATCGTTTTAAGCAATATGGAGTCGTTATGGGCAGAGTTACTTTTCCCTGTCGGATGCCGCAGGCATAGGTATATCCTGCCTCTTTGACCATCTGGTTAATTTTCTCATTATAAGCCCCTGCCCCATAAGGATAGGCAAAGGCAATGATTTGTGTGTTTAATCTTTCTTCTAATATCTTTTTAGAGCCTGTTATTTCTTCCTTTGCGGCATCTTCATTAATCTTAAGCAAATTTGGATGAGTATTCGTATGAGAGCCAAATTCTATTCCAAAATCTTGCATTTCTTTTAATTCTGCGGTTGAGAGTTCACTACGAGCGGTAGATAAAAACATACATGCCTTAAATTTATACTGCTTAAGAATGGGAAAGGCAGCCGTATAATTATTTTTTGCCCCATCATCAAAGGTAATAATCACCGGGTTATCTGGCAAAGAAGTAAGGTCTTTAAATGTAATCGGTTGATAACTATGGTTATACAAATAAGCCATCTGATGTCTAAATTTTCGTTCAGTTACCCATAATTTCTTATTTTTTGCAGTTTTGGGTGCAACACCAATGTTGTGATACATTAAAATAGGAATGCCTGGTTTATCCTTTCTCCACCAGTTAAATCTGCAGGACAATGCAATAAACCAGAGACTAACAAATATTAACCAGCTAACCATGAGATGTATTCCTTCCTCTTTTTGGGGACGCAGATAAACGCAGATTTTCAAGATTTTAACATAAAGAAAATAGGTAACCGTTCAGGTAATCCTTTACCGCAGAGACGCAGAGAAACAGAGAGGAAAATATCTTTTTTTTTCCCGTGTTTTTCGCGTTTTTCGGTGTTTAAAAAGGCTTAAAAACAGTTAGTCAAAAGTCCGTATTAAAAGATTAATAAACAACGAAAGACCCGAAATGCGCAAAAAAAGGAAGTTTCTGTCTCTGGTGAATAGTTTTTAATTTTTTCTCTGCGTCTCTGTGGCATCTTGCGGTGAACGGTTACGAAAATAGATACACGGCTAATAAATACAGATTTTATCTGAGCACCACTCATCTGATAACCGATACCTTTCCAGTAACTTTATCCCCGACTGAATTGGTAATAACATAGATATAAATTCCTGTTGCCAGGTCTTTGCCATCATCATCCTTAACATCCCAGGGATACGGCTGATGGACATCGACTGGAACCTCTATCGTTTTCATTAATTCTCCCACAATGTTGAATATCCTGACCGTAATTGCTCCAGCAAAATTTCTAAAATAGATAAAGGAATGATTGGGTTTAAATGGATTGGGGAAAACCTCTGTTTGACTGATAAGTTTATCGGGTGGTAATTGTGGTGCCGGACTTGAACCGGCAATCCGATAAATACCAAAATGTGGCACCTTAACACTAACAGTGTTCGCAAGGGTATCTACCTCTTGTTTGCCAGGAACTATTATCCAGTGATTGTTAATTAATCGATAAATCCGATAAAATACCTTTTCTTCCTGGTCAAAAACTAATGGAGGATACGGAATCGTTATCTCAGGGCTGGCTAAAAACTCATCAGGTAAAGCCTCAGCACCATTTGTCTTTCTGGCAATAAATACCCGCGTGGTATTTGGAACTAATCCCTTTATTTCTTTATTCTGTCTGGCATTATCATTTGCCTGCTGGGTGATTGCGGCTATTTCTGACAAAGAATATATTTCAATCGTGGCTATGTTCTCCGCGAAGGTATTTGGTGAAAATTCTACCTTAGTGTTATCCGGTTTTTCAATTATCCCTTCCAGTGTGTCTTTTAAGGAGAATTCAGCATGGTTATTGGGTGGTAAAATAGGATTTCCTGCCGCATCGGTTACATTATTTACCACCAATGTATAAAATACCTCGTTTTTTAAAATGTCTGTTGTCAAATTAACATTTTTCCCTCCATCTAAACTGGCAGAATACACCTTTATCGTCTTTTGTGGGGCTTTGGATTCAAAGAGAAGAAACATTGCATTACCAATATTTATTGGTGGATTTTCATCATCAAAGAAAGCAGTGAGATGGCTATTATCTTTTCCAACTACCCAGAGAAGCATTGGCGGGTCATAATCAAATTTAGTTGTAAAGGTATAAACCTCATAAAGGGTATTGGGCAAAACTGCTAAATCCTTTACCTCAATCGTGATGGTGACTATTTGCCCAAATTGAAAAGGTATTTGAGGTTTATGCTTAACTATGTAATGATATGTATTTCCTCTAATATCTAATGCATCTACTTTATTTCCGTTTATCCAGAGATTGATAGAGGTCTTATCTACCCCTGCTCCAATATCTTTTATATGAAACTCGATTTCAGTGGCTATCAATACATCTGTAGTGCCTTTTTCAGGTTTATGGTCTGTGGTGTAAGGAGGAATGGTATCTGTGATAAAAAATTTATAAGTCGTATTTAGACTATTTCCTACAAAATCACGAGCTATAATAGTAACCCAGACAGTTTGATTATAATCAAAATCTACTGGTGGATTATAACTAAAGGTAAAATCTGTAATCGAGCCATCAATTTGATAATTAGAAGTTACGGTTGCTCCATTTATTATCACCTTAATCGTTGTTTTATCTACGCCACTCACATCATCCTTAATATGAAATAAAACATCCGTTTGCGGTTGAGCATTATTGGAATCTGGTGCGGGCATCTGGTCTGTAACATACGGTGGTCGGGTATCAATCGTGGTAAAGAAATATTCTTGTTCTAAGACATTTGGCATTTGGGCTAAATCTACAGCATAGATATAAACATAAACCCGCTTATTTGCCTCAAAATCATAAATTGGGTTATAAAAAATGGTATAATCCTCTTTAGTCCCACTTATCAGCGGAGTAACTATTTGACCGTTCACCTTCATCAAAATTGAGTCTTTTTTCACACCCGCACCGAGGTCTTTAATATGGAGGGAAATATTTGTATCTACGGCTATCTGTGTGGCATTGGGGGCAGGAATCATATCTGTAATAGAAGGACTGAGATTATCCAGGGTAGTCGTGAATGTGTAAAATACTGGAGTCATCGTATTGCCGGCTAAATCCGTTGCCATAACATTTATTTTCACCACTTCATTAAAACCAAAGCATACTGGCGGTCGATAAATCAGGGTCAGATTTTGTATTGGCGGGATAATTATGGGGAAGACACGGACATCATTTACCTTCATCACAATGGACGAACCATCCACACCTATCCCATCATCTCGAATATGAAGCACAACATCTGTATTAATTGGCACATCTGCGGCAAACGGAGCCGGGTTATAATCTGATGTATAAGGCGGGGTAATATCTCTTATGATGGTAAAGGTATAAGTTTGTGTGGCTAAATTTCCAGCCTTATCTTCGACTTTAATATAAACAAGCACTTCCTCCCCATAATTAAAGTTCTTTATCGGGTCATAGACAATGGTAAAACCATTTAATATTGGGAAAACACTCATCGTCGTTATGGTGCTATTGTTCACCTTTAATAAAATACTCTCCCTGACTACTCCAGATTCATCATCACAAACACTCATAATAATATTTGTATCTACCGGTACATCTATTGCCGCTGGTGTAGGGTAATGTTCAGCGGTATATGGTTTTTTCTTATCCTGGATAGTCGTAAAGGTATATGTTTCAGTGGCGATATTACCAAAATTATCCCCTGCCTCAATATATACCTCCACAACCTCATTATACCCAAAATTAAGGAGGTTTGAAGCAATTAAATATGCCTTTGGAGGAGTTATTGGCGTTTTATTAATGTATATCGGCAGACCATTAACCTTTAGGATAATCGTTTCAGGATTTATTCCAGATTCATTGTCAGTGATGATGAAGCGAATATCAGTATTTTTGGGGGTTTGGGTTGCCCACTTAGGAGGAAATTGGTCAGAAATCTCAGGTTTTATCATATCTGGCTCAGTCGTGAAAGAGTAAATCTCTTCAACAGTATTTGAGCCAAAATCAAAGGTTTTAATCATTATATCTACTACCTGTCCATAATAAAAATTATCTTTTGGTTTATAAAAGATATTATAGGCTGATTTTGTTCCTGTAATTTTCACATTAGAACTTACATCAATACCTTCTACGAAAAAAATCATAGTAGAAATATTCACACCAGATTCATTATCCTTTAGATTGAACATAATTGCGGTATCGACCTTAACCCCTTGAGTTTCTTTATCCGGGAAATGGTCAGTTACATAAGGCTTTATATCATCTATTTTAGTGGTGAAGGTATAGGCATCTTGTGGCATAGGGTTATTGGCTAAATCTTTGGCATTGATACGGACACGGACAACCTGGTTATAGTCAAAGTGAACCGTCGGGTCATAATTGACTAAATACTCTGTTTTTGTTCCGGTAATGGTGAGTTTGCCAGTTACATTTTCTTCATTTACAAACAGGACAATCGAATTTTTATCTACACCCAATTCGTCATCCCGAATATAGACGGTAATGTTTGTCTCAACCGGGACTTGAGTTTCTCTTATATCAGGCTTACGATAGATAACCTTTGGTGGAATAATATCTGTAGTTATGGTAAATGTATAGTTCTCAACAAGTTTATTGGGGACTGCGGCAAAATCTTCTACCTGTAAATAGACATCGATTATTTGTCCATAGTCAAAATCAACCGGCGGGTCATAATAAAGAAAATAGCCCTGCGGAATTTCATTTAACGAATAGGTCGTAATCGTTACCCCATTTACCTTGAAGACAATCGTTGAACTTGCTACACCGGCGTCTTCATCAATAATATTAAACAGAATAAGGGTATTAATTGGCACATTGGTATCATTTTTTTGCGGAATATGGGCTGAAGTCTGGGGAGTTTTATTATCCAGTTTAGTCGTAAAGGTATATGTAGATTGTAGAGGATTTGAGGAATTATCAGTTACCTCAACTGAAACATTGACCAGTTGACTATATTTAAAATCTTGAGCAGGGTCATAAACAAGGGTGCAATATTTAGGTAAATTGCCACCTATTTGGGGATATACCCTTTCACCATTTACCTTCATAATAATTGTTGAGGTGGCAATACCACTATCCGTATCCTGGAGAAAGATAGTAATATTTGTATCTACCGCAACTCCAGTCGCATTTGGGGCAGGTATTCGCCCGGTAATAACTGGTGGATTAGGGTCAGATGTTGTGGTAAATGTATAGAATGTATCTAATGTATTCGCAGGCGTGGCTAAGTCTCTGGCATAAATACTTACTTTTACCTGTGTGCCGAATTCAAAAGGTTGAGGCGGGATATAAGATATATAATAATCTTGCGGTGTGCCAATCTTTGTTGGGGTAACTGTTGTATTGTTTATCTTCATAACTAAAGTATTTACATCTACTCCATAGCCTGTGTCTTTAAGATGAAGGGTAATATTGCTATTGACATTAACCTGGGTCGCATTAAAAACAGGTTTTGGGTCATCAATAAAAGGAGGGGTTGTATCCGAACCAATTTCTAAATCCGGGGCAGGTCGATGGAGTGGTGGGTCTTTTATATCGAGAATCATCCCGGCCGCCCCTTCATTTGCGCCTTCAGCAAAAATTATCAACTGATAGTTAGAATTAACCGTATATTTAAACTCGCCTGATAAATCTGATTTAGTAAAACTATTTAAGTAAGTAAGCCATATTCCTTCTGGATGAGTTACAAGCATAGATTGAAGGGCGGAAATGTTATTGGTATTTTTCTCCTGTAGTTTTAAATAAACTATACAACTACGATTTTGAATCGGATTACCGAACTTTGTAATCGTGCCAAATCCTGGATTGTCAACATTTGGAGGTATCCATTCAGGTCCGGTAGTAATTGTATAATGTTGTCCTGCGTTATTATAAGTGATACCATCGCTGAGAATATCATAGTAATAAGTTGTTTTAGCGGTTACGCCAACGGCTTGTATATGATGGACATCATCTTGAATCTCTTCCCCTCTCTCATCATAAGCAATGAGATTAAGATTGGCAGAATTTGTTCCATATTTAATTGCCCCTGTTCCAACTCCATCAGTAATCCACGAGACAAAAAACCGTGTGGCAGTAATATTGGAATGTTTTATATTTTTGGGTTGTTGAGCAGATGAAGCGCTGGCAATAAAAATTATTAGCATACATAATAAAATATTTAATCTGGTCATTTGACACCATAGCATTTTACCACTCAATCTCTAAAAAGTCAACTGGTTTTTTGGGTGCGTGTAAAATTTATGGGTAAAAAATATTGTAAGCGTTCAGGTAGTGTAAGAAAAGGAGATATGGAGATAAAGGAGATAAGGGGATATATTTAGGAGTTTTTTGGTGAAAGGATTACAATTAGGAGGCTGGTTTGGTTTAGGGGTTATGAAAGTTAGTCTTTTTGCATAACCATTTTGCCCAGTTATCCAGGAAATTTAGTAACCGTTCAGCCACAGAGGCACAGAGTTCACAGAGAATTAGAGAAATTAGCTACAAATGGACACGAATTAACCTGTGACATTCGATAAATGTAGTGCGAATCTTGAGGCTAACGCCTCGCACTATAAATCTTTTTATTATTCGTGTTCATTCGTGGTTATATATTCCCTCTGTGTTCTCTGTGACTCTGTGGCTATATCCCTGAACGGTTACACCTTATCTTCTGGCAAATAAGGGACTTTAATGAAGATAATTCTTATTGTTTGTTCTGTGTCATTGATTATATCATGTTTTTCCTTTGGTGAAATCTTAAATGCGTCTCCTTCTTTAACTCGATAACTCTGGTTATCAATCACCATTTGAGGCGTTCCGAAAATGAAAAAAAAGGTTTCTTCTACCTCATTATGAAAATGAGCCCCTAATGTTTGACCTGGTTTAAATCGGATAATCCCCCATTCCATTCTTTGCCCTCGAAATAGGTATTTTGGACCAGAATCACCGCCGCGATATTCCTTTTCGTTTTCATTAACCCTTTCCATTATTAAATTCACCTCCTTAATGACATAAAACCCAGTGTTCCTTTTCAATCTCACGATACACAGGTTTTTGTTCCCTACAAATATCCTTTGAAAATGAACATCTCTGGTAAAATCTGCAAATAACATCAGAATTAAACTTATTCATTGACTCAAGTGGAATTGAGGATAATTTTCTTTTCTCACCAGATATGCTGGGGTAAGAAGATAAAAGCCCTTGAGTATAAGGATGCAATGGGGTATTAAAAAGCATTTTCGTTGGTGCATATTCCATTATTTTCCCGGCATACATTACGGCCACTCGATTGCAGGTTTCCGCAATAACCCCAATATCATGTGAGATATAAATAAGAGCCATATTAAGTTTATGTTGAATTTCAATGATTTTCTTTATTATCTGGTCTTGAACAATAACATCTAAAGCAGTTGTCGGCTCATCCGCAATAATAATCTCTGGATTACAGGCAAGTGCCATAGCTATTATTGCCCGTTGTTTCATCCCACCACTATATTCATGGGGATACTGCCTGGCAAAACTATAATCCATTCCAACTAAATCATATAATTCTTTTACTCTTATCCTGGCGTCTTTTTTAGTGATTGCGATATGCCTTCTGATTACTTCAATTATTTGATTTTCAACCCGATATACTGGATTTAAGGCATTCATTGCGGATTGAAAAATCAAAGAAATACACCTTGAGCGTATCTTTTGCATCTGTTTATCTGTCTTTGGGATTAAGTCTTCATCTTTAAAGAGTATCTGACCAGAGATTATTTGAGCGTTGTTTGGTAAAAGTTTCATAATTGCCATCGCTACAGATGTTTTTCCACATCCAGATTCACCGACTAATCCAATCGCTTCACCTTTTTTTAGCCCAAAAGATACTCCATCTACTGCTTTAACACAGCCTCTGGAGGTTTTATATTGCACATTTAAATCTTTAATTTCAAGTATTTGCATTTTTTCTCTTGAATTCATAGGAAATTATATTGGACGCAGATAACTACAGATTTTACAGGTGAGCCTGGGTGGTGTCTTAATCTAGCATATAAGGTTGAAATAGTGTAAGAAAAGGAGATATGGGGATTATGGAGTGGAGATATGGAGATAAATTCGTAACTATTCACCATTCACAATTTCTTCCCTAAATTTCCTTAATAATGGTGAATGGTGAATTGTCAATTGTGAATTGTGAATTATCACTCTTCACGGTGTCAAGCAAACCTGGCCCAAGAGTTCGATGCACCG
>JBFLXS010000164.1:0-3088 GCA_040755795.1 bacterium
ACAATTTCACCTTCAACAAAAAGATCAAGTCTATGAATACCAACCTCAACATCCTGATAGAAAATTTTGATTTCTTTCTCTGATTCAAAAGCCAAATTTTGTCTTGCAAGTTCAACTCTCAAAGCATTGTGATAAACACTCTCTAAAAAACCAGGCCCTAACTCCTTGTGAACATTGATACAAGCACCAATGATTTTATCAGTTAATTCATCTTCTCTCGATTTCTCCATATTCCCCTCTTCTCCTTTGTTACACTTCATTTGGGTAAATAGTTTCAAATCTTATATATTCTATATCCAACTGTTTCTGCCAAAAATTTATATTCTTTTTCAACCCTATTAATATCAATATTTCTTAGCCTTAGATCTGGCTCGCCAACAATGAAGTAATCAATATTCCATTTTTTGATACAATATAAAATAGTCTCCATATTTTCATTAGGAGTAGTGAATCCTTTTCTACCAGTCCAATAAGCAATGGCATGGGCATCGCAAATCATAATCTTTTCATCTGACCCTGTATTATTTTTAATCCAGGAATATAATTTTTGTTCTGGAATCTCCTTTTGGCTGTATCTGTCATAAACAACATATATAGACTGCAAGATTAAAATAATACCGATAAGAGAAATAAGTATTTTTCTATTTATGATTATATTTATTCCAAATATCCCTAATAATACACACTGTGATATTAAAAAGCCTGTATATCCTGCCCGTGGTCCCGATACACATAAACAGATTATCAATCCTAAATAAAATAAAGATGGAATTAGTTTTGTTGACCATTTGATTATACCATAGAGGACTACTACCAATAAAGGGTATGATAGAAATCCTGCAAGTGCCGCATTTAGTCTTACAGGATTCCAGAGAGCCTGCATATCCCAGGTTGAAAATGTAATTGAATATGGTCTGGGCAAAAAGGTCAGGTAGAGACTCCCTATTTTAGTCTGAAGAAAGGTGATGGGATTCAATATAAATTCAAGATAGGATTTAAGTGTTGGAGGATTGAGGGTCAGGAGTTCTTGCCATGTTCTCGTGATTGAGATATATTTACCAGATGTATGGACAGGATTCCCAAAGATTAAATAATTCCTTATGAGCCACGGAGATATGAGCAATAAAAAGATAAATATTGGATAGAAATATGACGCCTTTATTTGTATCTTCCTATTTTTTATAACCTCAAATATTACCTTCCTATCCCTAATTAATTCAATTAAAATTAATGATAAAATCAGGAATAAAGAAGCCGGATGTAAAAGATAAGAGCCTGCTCCTATAATTGCAACATAATTCCAATCTCTTTTTAGATAAAGATAAAAAAGGCACAGGGAAAAATATACACAAGAAGAAGGACCAGTTATCTCAAAGGAACTTGCCAGGAAACAAGGATTTATGGTTATTAGAAGTATAGTTGAGTAAATGGCACACTTTTCACTATATAATTTTTTAGCAATAAGGTAAATTGGTAAAAGTATTGAAACAATAAATAATACTACAACCAATTTTGCCACTTCAAAAGATTGACCAAATATAGAGAAAACAAAACCTAAAATTAAATTAAATAGTGGCGGTCTATATTGGGCATAAAATGCCTTATCAATTCCTGACCAATAACTCTCCGTAAACGGTAATACTACCCAGGTTTTATCGGTTAAAAAACTTTTTGCAAGTGAGATATGCCAATATGAATCCCCGGTTATGGGAAATTTTGATACCGTTGACACACTTGCGTAGAGGATTAAAGTTATCCCAAAAATAAGTAATAAATTTCCCGGAATATTAAAATCTGGTCTTCTAAAAAATAAGGTGATAAAAGACAAAGGGAAAATGGCTAATGACCACAGGATTGGAATTTTAAAGAGATGAAGAACAACAGCCAGTCCTGCATACATCAGGATAGAAAAGCCAAATGAAAAGCAAAATCTTTCTTCACCTTGAAATTTCTTGCTTGAAATCAAATAACCTGGTAGATAAAATAAAATAAATAGAATAAGTATCTGGATAATAAACATTATTAATATCTTCCTTATGTTTGGTAAATGGTAAATGGTAAATGGTAATTGGTAACTGGTAATTGGTAACTGGTAACTGGTAATTGGTAACTGGTAACTGGTAATTGGTAACTGGTAACTGGTAATTGGTAATTGGTAATTAGTTACCAATCACCAGTTACTAATTAACCCATTAACTCTTCTAATCAAAAATCCCTTTTCTTGCTAATGCCTGGATAAATCTATTAATTATAGGCAATCTTGACACTTTAATTGATTTTATCGCCTCTTCTTCCTTTATCATTGCTTCCGTCTCTATTTCTTGTAATTTATGAATATAGTTAGTCAAATACTCATCTTCCTTACCTTCACCTCTCTCCACAAAGACCTGTAACTTTTCTAATTCATCCTTATCGAGCCAGATACCGTGATTTTTTCTACAGTGGTCAATTATCACTCCTGAGGTATAGCTATAATTTACCCGTTCCATTAGATGTCCACAGATTGGGCAGGAGAGAGTATCAACCAATTCATGGGAACGGGAGATTTTAGCGTCTTCTTTGTTTGCGGTTATTTCGGGGAAATGCTCTTGAGTGAACTTTTTCTCTCTGATTTTGAGTATTTGATAGAGTTCATCGCTATCACACCAGATACCACCGCAAATTTTACACAAATCAGTTTTTATGCCTTCGTAATCTATCTCCATTAATTGCTTATGACATCGAGGGCAATCTTTTGTTCCTAATAAAACATCCTTCTCATGAGTCTGCTCTATTCTTTCTAATGAATTATCATGTTCTTCCATAACTATCTGAATCTTTTCTAACTCACCTTGATTAAACCATAATCCATCTTTTTGAGGACATCGGTCGAGTATAACCCCAGTATTAATGGCGTAATTAAACTTTTGCATCTGTGAACCACATTTAGGACAGTTATGGATTTTACCTTTTCCTGCATCTACTCCAATAGACTGAAAGGTAGTAATTCTTTCTTCTTCACTAAAAGGTGTTTGTCTTCTATCTATTATGGGGCTTAATTCTCCATAATCTAACCAATTCCCGCCGCAGTTATTACAGGAATCAATCA
>JBFLXS010000164.1:3188-8342 GCA_040755795.1 bacterium
ACTCCAATAGACTGAAAGGTAGTAATTCTTTCTTCTTCACTAAAAGGTGTTTGTCTTCTATCTATTATGGGGCTTAATTCTCCATAATCTAACCAATTCCCGCCGCAGTTATTACAGGAATCAATCAGTATCCCTTCATACTCTCTTTCTACTAATTGTGAATGACACTCTGGACACATCATTTTTTTTATGCCTCCTTTTTTTGGTAAATGGTAACTGGTGAATGGTAATTAGTTACCAGTTACCAATTATCCCCCTTTTTACACCAAATCTGCATAGATTTCACTCTTAGAGTTATTTTCAGACACCACCAAAATCAAAAGTAACTTAAGTGGATACTAACTTAATAAATCCTTTTTTCCCAACCTGAAGGATTTTTGGCAAACTTAAATCTATATCAAAATCTATCTGTGCTATTCTTTTTTGGTCTATTTTAACGCCTCCTTGCATAATTAATCTTCGTGCCTCACTTTTGCTTGGAGCTAATTTAGTCATAACAATAACCTCTATCAACCCAATAAAAGGCTTATTCACCTTGAATTCAGGTATTTCTTCAGGCAATTCCTTATCACGAAATATCCGTTCAAATTCTTCCTCCTTGCTTTTTGCTTCATATTCATCATAATAGCACTTGACTATTTCCTTAGCTAATAATTTTTTTGCCTCTTTTGGATGGAGTGATTTTATCTCATCTAAAGAAATATTTGTAAGCAATTCAAAGTATTTAGGCATAACGGCATCGGGAATGGACATCAATTTACCAAACATTTCTTTTGGAGAATCGAGGATGCCGATATAATTGCCGTAACTTTTACTCATTTTCCGCGCACCGTCAGTCCCTTCTAACAACGGCATCGTTATAACAACTTGCGGTTGTTGACCATAATTTTTTTGCAGTTGTCTTGCGACTAAAAGATTGAACTTTTGGTCTGAGCCACCTAATTCTACATCTGCCTTGACGATAACTGAGTCATATCCTTGAAGTAAAGGATATAGAAATTCAACAATGGTAATTTCCCTACCTGCGGCATAGCGTTTCTCAAAATCATCCCGTTCTAACATTCGAGCAACCGTGTAGCAACCTGCAAGTTTCATTATTTGGGCACAATCAAGTTTTTCTAACCAGTGGCTATTGAAAACTACCTCTGTTTTATCTTTATCCAATATCTTAAATACTTGTTGTTGATAAGTTTTAGCATTTTGTTCAATTTCCTGAGAGGATAATGGTTTTCTGGTTTCATTTCTCCCGGATGGGTCTCCGATTCTTGCCGTAAAATCACCGATAATGAATATAACTTTATGTCCTAATTCCTGGAATTGGCGTAATTTTCGCAGGATAACCGTATGCCCAAGGTGAATATCCGGGGCAGTTGGGTCTGCTCCAAATTTTATACGGAGAGGCGCTTTGAGCCTTTTAATAAATTCCTCTTCTGATATTATTTCTTCTACACCGCGTTTAATTTCGTCTAACAATTTATTATAACTATACTAAATTTTTTGCTTTTTGTCAACAAACTTTTGCAGGAAATTTAATGTATAAATCTACGAATAAACACAAATAATATTTAAGATATTAAAATTAAGTAACCGTTCAGGTAATCCTTTACCGCAGAGACGCAGAGGAACAGAGAAGAGATTGAAATAAATCAGACAACAGAAAAGATTATTGAGGCAATCATTGTCCTACATATGACCTCAAAACCAAATTTGTTAATCAATCATGATATGTCGGTTTTCAAAAGCTTGCTCTGATGAAAATCCGTGATGGAATTCTGCATGTGGTAAATAGTTTTTAATTTTTTCTCTGCGTCTCTGTGTCTGGGCGGTGAACGGTTACAATAAACTACAGGATACGCGCAAGCAACCTGTTATCCCTACCAGTATCTGATGTCCAGTGTCTGAATCACAGGCAGGATTGATATTGTTATTGACAAATCACTAAATATCTGGTAACATATTTGGTAGTAACAAATTTGTTACCAAAAGGAGTATTTTAATCTAATTTAGCCAGATTTTACTGACCCTGTATTTGAAGTGGTTATGTCGAGGTTTGGAGTAAAAAGATGAAGAAAAATATGGGACCGATAATTGTTTTTATCATAATTTGCCTGATTTCAGGTTGTGCACCACCTAAAGGAAAAGACCTGACTACCCTTCCAGAGCCAAAGTATATCTTGAAGGAATTCAATGTTGATTGGGTTTATTCTTTAGCCATTGCCGGTTCATCTACAATTTATGCCGCTACGGAACAAGGAATTTACAAATCTGAGGATAAGGCTAATACCTGGAAACCGACAAATCACAGACTTTATAATCTTAATGTCTTAACCGTCGTTGTTGACCCTAAAAACCCAGAAGTTATATTTGTTGGTGGTGATGGTGGGATATTTAAAAGCACAAATGGAGCAGATGAGTGGGTAGAAAAAAATATTGGCTTAACCAATCCTCTGGTTAAAACATTAGCCATTGACCCGGAAAATCCCAATCGACTTTATGCCGGATGCACAGGCAAAGGTGGATTATTTATCAGTAATGATAGTGGAGATAACTGGGAAATGGCAAAAGATAATCTTCAAATTACTACTATTGCTATCCCTAAGACCCATACCAATAAGATTTACCTCGGCACATGGGGAAATGGTGTTTATAAAAGTGAGGATGGGAGTTTGAGTTTTCAACCGATAAATACAGGATTGACTAATTTTAATATTCGGGCGATTGCGATTGACTCAACAGATACCCAAACCCTTTATGCCGGGACACAAGATGGTGTTTTTTTCAGTAACAATGGTGGCGAAACCTGGAACCCCCGAAATAAAGGCATTCTTAATACTTACATCTGGACATTACTTGTTCACCCCAAACAACCAGATATAGTTTATGCCGGCACCTGGATTGGTGGGGTCTATAAAAGTGAAAATAAGGGGAAAGAATGGCAAAGAATGAATGTCGGTTTGGTCAATACCTGCGTTCATAAATTAATTGCTGACCCCAAAGAACCAGATATTATTTATGCCGCTACCGAAGGAGGGATATTTCAAACCATAGATGGGGGGATATTCTGGAATGCAAAGAATAAAGGTTTGGTCTATATGGTTAAAGAAAGGATTCCACCTCCTGTTCCTGTAGAAAAAAAGAAAAAACCTAAACCAAAACCTAAAGCCCCAGCACATGGCGGCGGACATTAACCTTTATTTTACCCAAAAAAAGGAGTGAGGTAAAAATGAGTAAAGATATTAGAACCATAGTTAATCTCGATAAGGATGGCAAATTGACCATCAATGAGGATGCCCGACTTGTTTGTGGGTTAAAGGGAAAGATATATCTTCAGGCAGAGCAAGGTAAAATCATCCTTACCCCTTTTGAGCCTGAAAATACAAGGTATTGCCTGCGAGTTACGATTGATTCAGACAATCTGACTCCAATCATCCAAAAACTATCTGAGGAAAAAGTCAAGGTAATTCGGTCTGAATCAATATTGATAAACAAGACAACCTTGTATTTGGCTAATGTTGAGACAACGGAATCCATAGAGGAAACCTGTCAAGAACTAAAGAAACTGAATTTAGTCAAATCAGTTGAGATTTTTCCCAGATGGCAATTTATCACGGGACTTGTGAACAAGGAACTTGGACTCTGGCAACGCTCTCACTTTGGCACTTATCAGAGTAAAAGAAAAACACTTGAGACAAATATCGAGTATCGCTTATCTTTAGATGGCACAGGTGAGGCACAAATTCAGACTAATATTGGTTTTTTAGACCATCTGTTATCCTCAATGACCAGACATGGGTTGTTTGACCTCGAATTAAAGGTAAAAGATAGTGATAAACAAAAACTTGTGGATATTCATCACACGATTGAAGATGTGGCGATTGTTCTTGGTACAGCATTTAAAAAGGCACTGGGTGAAAAAGAAAAGATTGTCCGCATTGGTCAGGCAAAAGTGCCTTTTGATGATGCGGTGGTTGATGTTGTGGTTGATTTAAGTGGCCGTGCCTCGCTGACAGACCATTCTACGACTAAGGTAGGTTTTTTTAAATCATTTAAGGAAAATGTGGGTGAAATCAAACCTACTGAGATTAAACATTTTATAGAAACCTTTGTTAATAACTTTGGGATAAATATGAGTATTGGGTTATTAGTCGATGGAGATGGACACCACAAATTAGAGGCACTATTTAAGGCAATGGGATTAGCTATCTCGCAAGCAAAAAAGATGGCAGATGAACTAACTCAAATGATGATGAGCACAAAAGGAATGCTGGAGTAAGAGTAGAAGATGGAATATTTTGAAGTTGTTGATAAAAATGGGAATATTATTGGTAAAGCCTCACGCCAGGAATGTCATAGTAATCCTGAGTTACTTCATCGGGTATCGCATATCCTTGTATTTAATTCAAAAAAGGAACTTTACCTTCAAAAACGCTCAATTCATAAAGATATTCAGCCAGGCAAATGGGATACCTCGGTTGGCGGACATCTAAATCCTGGCGAGATTCACGAACATGCCGCTTATCGGGAATTAGCTGAAGAACTTGGGATTACAGGGGTAACTCTGATTTATCTCTATGATTACATCTGGCGTAGTGAGCGTGAAACTGAATTGGTGCGAACTTTTAAGGTTGTCTATGATGGTAAGATTGTATTTCAAAGAGAGGAAATTGAGGAAGGTAGATTTTTTAGCCTTGAAGAGATTCAATCTGCCATACAGGGTAATACCTTTACACCAAATTTTATTGAAGAATTTAATCGATTCCAGGAGTGGGAAGAGTCAAATAATAGGTAACCGTTCAGGGATATAGCCACAGAGTCACAGAGAACACAGAGGGAATATATAACCACGAATGAACACGAATAATAAAAAGATTTGTAGTGCGAGGCTTTAGCCTCGCTTCTGGCAAGCAGGAAAGCGAACCTAAAGGTTCGCACTACATTTATCGAATGTCACAGGTTAATTCGTGTCCATTTGTAGCTAATTTCTCTAATTCTCTGTGAACTCTGTGCCTCTGTGGCTGAACGGTTACAATCTCTTTTAGTCTAACCACAGAATTATTGTAATGTAATGAATAACAAAGGATTTACCTTAATAGAATCAATTATCGTCGTTATTATCATCAGTTTAATTTGTGCCTTAGTTTTGCCAAACAGCGG
>JBFLXS010000165.1 GCA_040755795.1 bacterium
TATAGCATAAGAGGAGACCAATGTCAAGTATTTTTGTTAAAAAAATTGCAGATTTTTTAATGAGTTAAGTATTTATATATCAAGTGGTTAAAGGTATAGAGAAAAGGTCACTTGCCGATTTAAGGTTTATCCTTGTGTCAATAAAAAATTCGGCTCTTTTGAAAAAAATCCAAAAATTAGTATCGAAAATCTGCTCGATTAGGACAAAATCATAAAAATGGACATAACTATTCAGCCACAGATGGACACGGATGAAACACGGAAAATTCGTGAATCGTGTCCGGGAGCCGTGTCCGTAATTAGGCTGATGGTTTTTCCTCCTGTTGTCCTTTATCCTCTGTCCTCTGCCTTCTGCTATTTATCCGTGCTAATCCGTGTTAATCAGTGGCTGAATAGTTACTTTATTTCTATGTCTTCTCTGTTCCTCTGCGTCTCTGCGGTAAAGGATTACCTGAACGGTTACAATATTTTTAAAAAAAATTCTCAGTCAGCCTCTTGACATAACTCCAAATTTAGGATATACTGATAAATTATAATTAAGGATGTTGATGAAAATAGGAAAAAAATTAATCAGTAATCTGCTTCTAATATTAGTAATCTTTATATCCCCGTCAGGAGTTTATGCCTTAGATAAAGCTAAACCTGATATTTTTATTACTCTAAAAACTGAATATAACGACAATATATTCTTTGAACCTGAGCCGAAAACCGAATTTATAACTACAATTATTCCAGGAATAAATACTAAAATAATCGCTCAAAAATGGCTATCTGAGATAGACTATAGAGTGAAATTTTTAGATTATAAGGATATTAAGCAAAAAAGTATCCAGCATAATCTTAATCTTACAGGTTGGCATAGATTTTCCAATAAACTTATTCTTTCGATACAAGGAAATTTCATCGAAGATAAAGAAGAAACGCTTGAAGAGGATTTTTCAGTAACCAGGCGGGAATATTTAAAACAAACCTTTGACACGACAATAAAATTTATCTCCCCAAAACCTCCATTTGAAACTAACATTAAGTATCAATACGAAGACTTTAATTTTAGAAAGGAGGATGAAAACGATAGTAAAGAGAATCGAATACTTTTTGATATTTATTATACCTTAACGAAACGATTAAAGACAGGATTGGTATATCAAGATAAAAAGAGGGCGTATAAAAACTCTTCTAACCAGAACATTGACTCTGTGGGGGTGGGGATGAAATACGAACTGACTCCAGAGATTAACAGTGAATTAATCATTAAACTGGAAAACAGAAAAGTGGCAGGTGGAGATTCTCATTCCTTTGCATTTACGACAAACTTTAATCGCCAGATTAATCAAAAGACATCACTTAATCTTACATTCGGGAAGGATACGAATTTTACCCGCTCGGTAATTGAGCCCATGGAGGTAAAAATGGCAAAAATAGGACTTTACCGCCGATTGAATAGAAAAACTAATTTTAATTTGAATCTTACTTCTATGAAGGGCAATTGGGAAGATAGCACTCGTGAGGATAAACTTCAATCTATATCTTCGGGGTTATCTTATCAACTCACTAAAAAAATCTCCTTTGACTTAAACTACAATGCCACTCACCGAAAATCTAATATTGAGGAGAGTAGAAAAAATAATGTTTATACCTTTACAATCCAGTGTTGGTAATTGCTAACACTCGATGTTCAAGTTTTTTTAAGATTAACTGGTTTATCTTTTTGTAACCGCAAAGAACGCAAAGATTATAGGTTGTTCACCACCCTTTTAATTCCTTCCTTGAGTCTTAATACATTGAAATTTATAAGCAATTAACAATATTTGAAAGTTCGTTTTCGTTCATAGACCTATTTTCTTTCCTTTGCGTCCTTTGCGAAATCTTCCTTTGCGCTCTTTGCGGTTAAATCTTTATACCTTTAAAAAACTTGAACATCGAGTAACATAAAAAAGTTGACATTCTCATAGTCTTGTGTTAAAATATAATCAATATGAATGTAAAAATGTGTATCTTAACCTGGTGTATTATTTTTGTTTTGTTATTGGTTCCCGGGTGTGTTTTCTCTGCGGTGCAATTTGAACAGGGCCCACCCAGCCAGATAAGGGAATTAATTTTAAAACAAAAGCAGGAAAAACAAAAAATTATCCAGGAAAAGTATAAAAAAACAAAAGAATTACAAGAAACAAAGGTTCAGGCAAAAGAAAAATTTCCATCCCCACAACAAGCCCCATCTTTTATTAAATTAAAAGGATTGTTAGTTGGTGGGCTGCTCTTATTGGCTATACTGGGAATTGTCTTAGGTTTTATCATCAACGCTAAACGGAAGTGATATGGGTAAATTAAAGTTAATTCTGAATCCTTATGCGGGTAAAAGAAGACTTGATAAAGAAATCGACAAAATAAAACAAAACTTGACGGCACAAGGATTAGAGTTTGATTCAGCCTTTACTCAAAAACCTGGTGAGGGTATCTCTTTAGCCAAAAGGGCTGTAGAAGAAGGTTTTAATCTGATAGTTGCTGTTGGTGGAGATGGAACGATAAATGAAGTAGTAAATGGAATAATTGGTTTTGAGCAGGAGGCTATTTTAGGTATCATCCCCATTGGTTTAGGTAATGATTTTGCATGGATGATAGGACTTTCTCCAAAAGATATTGAAACGGCATGTAAAACATTAGTTAATGGAGTAGTTAAAAAGATTGATGTCGGCGTGGTAAATAACAGATATTTTATTAATGGTCTGGGAATAGGATTTGATGCCCGGGTAGCATATCACCGCTTAAAATATAAAGGAATTTTGACAGGCGTTGGTGTGTATTTATATGCCGTCATAAAAACATTATTTCAATATAAACCTATCCAGGCAAATGTTAATTTAGATGATGAAACTATTAACCTGATTCCTTTACTTATAACCATAGGATGTGGAAAAAGGTGTGGTGGAGGATTTTTACTTACTCCCAACGCTATTCTTGACGATGGATTATTTGATGTATGTATTATACAAGGAATAGGTAAATTAAAGGCACTTTGTCATCTACCAAAGGTGTTAAAAGGAACCCATATTTTGCTTCCAGAGGTAAAGATGTATCAAGCGAAAGAAATTATTGTCAGTTTCCCAATGCCATTAATAGCCCATGTCGATGGAGAGATTTTAAAAGAAACTACATTTCAGATTAAATTATTACATAAAAAATTAAAGGTAATGTTTCCAGTTGAAATCAGGTAACACAAGCATCCTGCTTGTGATTTTCCAAAAATAGTTGCAAGAGAAGTATTTTTATATTATAATAGTGTAGTGTTGAGTAACCTACAAACGGATAATTGGTAACTGGTAATTGGTTAAATAGTTTCGTCCTGAGCTTAGCCAAACAGTATTTAATTACCAGTTACCAATCACCAGTTACCAGAATCAAATTCAGTGCGTTATTTGTTCAACACGACACTATGAGCAGGAGGCTAAAAAAGGAAATGATGCAAATAGCCGTGTTAGGTGCAGGTGGTTTAGGTAAAGCCGCGGGGAAAATTATTAGTCTGAAAAAAGAGATGAGATTAGTCGCTATTTGCGACCATCAGGGATTTGCCTTTAATCCAGATGGACTTAATTGTGCGGAAATTGAAGAGATTAAAATAGGTTCAACCGTGGGTAAAATGCCTGATGGGAAAATGTCTGATGACTCAATTGGCGAGATTATAAAAATAAGTAATGACATTGATGGCATATTTGTCGCCTTACCTAATTTGCCAAATGAATTCATTCCAGGAGTTATTCAACGGTTTATTGATGCTGGATACCAGGGGGTATGGACTGATGCACTGAAAAGGACCCAGGCGATGGAATTGATGTTTGAACTAAACGAAGGGCTAAAATCAACGAAGAGCACTTACATCACTGGCGCCGGGGCAACACCAGGCTTATTAACTGCGGCGGCAGTCATAGCCGCTCAATCATTTATTGAAGTTTCAAAAGTGACCATCTGGTGGGGTGTCGGAATAGCCAATTGGGAGGCATATAAAGCCACTATTCGTGAAGATATTGCCCATCTACCCGGATTTACTGTTGAAAAGGCAAAGGCACTCTCGGATGAAGATGTAACAAAATTGTTAGACGAACGAAATGGGATATTAGAATTGCATGAGATGGAACATGCCGATGATTTACTTCTCCAAAAAGCAGGTGTAGTCGATTCAAGAGATAAGGTTGAAGTAGGTGGAGTCCTGGATACCCGACATGCTAAAAAACCGGTAACGACAACAATGACATTAACCGGTAAGACCTTTGATGGAAAAACCTCAAGCCATAAATTTATACTCGGTGATGAAACAACAATGGCGGCAAATGTCATTGGTCCGGCACTGGGTTATCTTAAACGGGCAAAATGGCTCAATGAACATCAAATCTACGGCATCTATGGCTCTACTGAATTTATGCCAGGAGTGGTGAAATAGACAAAAGAAGAAAGGAAACATAGGACAGACTTTTAAACAATTATCTATGAAAATCTTTGGTCTTTGGTCTGAATGAGCGTTATGAGTCCAATATTAAAATTAAATAAAGATAATGAAAAAAAAGAAAGGGAGTTTGAATTAAAATATTTCTTATCACTTACCACTCGCCAGCGATTTGAGATGATGTTTAAAAAATCAAAAGAGATGAGAGAATTATTGGAAAAAAGTGGATACAGAAAGCCTTTTGAAATCATTAAAAGAACATAAAGTTGATTTTGTCATCATTGGAGCAACTACTTTTCCTGTTCATGGATATGCACGGGCAACATTAAACATTGATATTTTTGTAAGACCTGATAGGATTAATGCTGAAAGAGTATGGGATGCCTTAAAACAATTTGGATACGATGTATCTGATATTAAAACTAAACTTTTGCGTTTTTTGCTAACACTTTGTATTTCAATCTCTTGTGTAAATAAGGGGAAACGGGAAAGGGGGGAAAAGGAAAAAGAAGTATTTTTCTCTAAGTATAAGAAATATAGTTAGTTATACATGAAATTCTTTTTCCCCTTTCCCCAATTTTCTCCATTTCCCCTTTCTTACACCTAAAAAAAACGCAAAAGTTCAAATTAAAATAGAAGATTTGCTTCAAAAAAAATTACTGATTCGTCAGTATGCAGTGGAAACGGATATTCATCCATTCGTGAAAGGTGTAAGTTTTGAAAGGGTATGGAGAAATAAGGTAAGGGCAAAGTTTGACGATACATTTGTTTTTTTTTGCATCACTTGATGACCTGATAAAGATGAAAAAGATGGCAGGCAGGCCAAAAGACATAGAAGACCTTAAAAATTTACTGGCTATTAAGAAGTTCAAAAACAGAAAATTGAGAGAAAATTAGATAAACTTTCCTTTTATTCTTTGTGCCTTTGTGGCAAAGACTATTTTTAGGAGGAAATAATGAAAAACCAAATAAAAGTTTTAGTTGTAGATGATTCAGCGATTATCCGTGATGCAATTATCACTGCCTTAGAAAGTGAAGAAGAGATTAAAGTCATTGCCACGGCGACTAACGGTAAAGAGGCAATTACCCTTATACCCGAATTAAAACCAGATATAGTTACGATGGATATAGTTATGCCGATTATGGATGGACTCCAGGCAACCGAACATATTATGGCTTACCATCCTACCCCAATTGTCGTCATTACTTCTTTACTTCCAAAGGATATGGAAATTGCATTTAAAGCATTAAATTCTGGGGCATTAGATGTTATGGAAAGACCAAATATCTCAGAATTGTTAAATCCTGCCTCAAAAAAAAGAAAACAACTTATAGATAAAGTAAAAATCCTGGCAAATGTAAAAGTAATTACTCATCTGGGCGGTAGACTCGTCAAAAAGGAAAAAGAGTCTTTAGAATCTACACCTACCCCTGCTGAGGCAAAATTTAAGATAATTGGCATCGCTTCTTCTACCGGTGGACCTAAAACTGTTCGGAAAATATTATCTAAATTACCTGTTGATTTCCCGATACCAATCGTCATTGTTCAACATATCTCTGATGGATTTACGAAAGGATTAGTTGATTGGTGGAATAATGAATGTGCCATAGAAATTCGAGAAGGAAAAGAGGGGGAGAGACTTAATAAAGGAACAGTGTATATTGCTCCGTCTTTTGTTCATATGACTGTGACTAAAAACGAGCGAATAAAATTAGAAGATACTCCGCCTGTTGGTGGTCATAAACCCGCCGGGAATGTCTTACTTACATCCGTAGCCCAGGCATATCAGGATTCTGCGATGGGTATAATTCTTACAGGTATGGGTGATGATGGAGCAATTGGTATAAAAGCAATTAAAGACGCCGGCGGATTCACTATCGCCCAGGATGAGAAAACCTGCGCCATATTTGGTATGCCAAAGGTAGCTATTGAAATGGGTGGCGTTGACAAAGTCCTACCGCTGGATGAAATACCGGATGAAATAATGAGGAGGATAAAATCACGAAGTGGCAGATAAAATCTTGATTGCTGATGATAGTCCAACTATTGTTGAGATGTTAAGATTTTTCCTTGGGAAGGAAGGATATGAAACCGTTGTCGCTAAAGATGGCATCGAAGCTATCGAGCAAGCATACCTTGAATTGCCAGATTTAATGTTATTGGATGTGCTTATGCCAAAAATGAATGGCTACCAGGTCTGCAGATTATTAAAAGGTGATGAAAATATCTCTTACATCCCGGTAATTATGCTTACCTCTCAAGATGCACCCAAAGACAAATTCTGGGGATTACAGACCGGGGCAGATGAATATATTATCAAGGATTTTGAGTCTGATGAATTGTTTAATGCGATTGTTCGTGTCCTTGAGAAAACTGAAGAACGAAGAAAGAAAAAACCAGTAGAAATCCCCAGAACAACAATTGATAATATCCTGTATCGCCTCAATGGGCTATTAGATAAAAAACTCTTTCAAACAACACTGTTAAATGAAATTAATAGAATTGCGAGAACCTGTGATAATTGTGAGGATGTCATCAAGGAAATTTTAGGGTTGCTCACAAGGGTTGTCAACTATCATTTAGCCTCAGTGATGATAGAACAGGATGAAACAATGAATATAATGGTCTATATAAATCAATCAATAACTGAAAACTTTTTAACCGAAAGTATTGCAAAAATAAAAACTGAAGGAATAACAAAGGCTGACTTTACTATCCGTCAGGATAATCTACGGGTAACAACGATTAAATCAACAGCACAAAAAGGGAAAAAGGATACTCCGATAAAGGTGAGATCTTCCTTGAGTATTCCCATGCGGGCACACAAATCAGTGATAGGCATTTTATATTTTGCCAGTGCCTTTGAAAATGCCTTTAATCCAGAAACAATAGAAATACTCAACATTATTGCGGATGAAGCCACGATTGTGATTAATAATGCGATGTTTTATGACCAATTTAAACTCTTAGCCATTACGGATGGTTTAACTAAGTGTTATAATCATCGTCATTTTCAGGAAGTCCTGGAAACTGAATTCCAACGAGCAAAAAGATATAAATTGACCTTTTCTCTGTTGATTGGGGATATAGATAATTTCAAAAAGATAAATGATACTTATGGACATCAAACCGGGGATATGATTTTAAAAGGAATAGGGACTTTATTAAAAAGGTGCGTTCGGGATATGGATGTTGTGGCACGTTATGGTGGTGAGGAATTTGCAGTGATTATGCCAGAAACAGATAGTGAGGGCGCCTTTAAGACCGCAGAAAGGATAAGATGCTCAATCGAAGAATATATCTTCTCCGGACTTCCACCTAAAACTTCAGTTACAATGAGTATTGGTATTGGAACATATCCAAAGTTAGATGTCGGTAGTAAATTTGAGTTTGTTGAAAAAATAGATAAAGCACTCTATCGGGCTAAAGAAGAAGGGAAAAATAGGGTAATATCTGCAAAATAACGAAAGGAGTAATGGTGCTTGCTCATTTACCATTTCCCAAAATAGGGCTTCACGAAATTCCCTCACCCAAATATAGAAAAGATTAGAGGTGGAGGATAAATATTCCCCCTTAATAAAGGGGGTTAGGGGGTTGTGAGTATATAAAGGGGGAATTGCCTGGAAACCCGGGGTAAGTGTAAGCCCCCCTGTGGGTAGAAGGGAAAAAGTAAAATTGTCCTCCATCCCTATTTAAAAGAGGTGAAAATCAACTGGAGTTTCGTGAATTTTTTTATGATTCCTTTTGCCTTTAATCTTTGCGTTCTTTGCGGTTGATTTCTTTGCGTTCTTTGCGGTTAAAAAAGGATAAACCACAAAGGGCACAAAGTAGTAACGCAAAGGACACAAAGGGAAGAAAAT
>JBFLXS010000166.1 GCA_040755795.1 bacterium
ATTGATGGTGGTTGGCAACAACG
The DNA here is from genome assembly GCA_040755795.1 of bacterium. Taxonomy (NCBI): domain Bacteria; species bacterium. The sequence goes on from JBFLXS010000166.1 coordinate 24, forward strand.
AACTCCGGCAATGGCTGCTGGTCTAACCGACCACGTTTGGAGTATAGAGGAATGGCTTACCTATCCGGTTAGAGGAAGTTAGCTAATTTCGGACACCACCCTAATTACGGACACGGATTATGAATTTTCAGTGTTTCATCCGTGTCTATCTGTGGCTGAATAATTACAATTAGAGGAACAAAGAATGGATTTAATCGCTTACCGAAATAAAGAAATTGAAAAAAAAAGAATGTAACTATTCACCACGAAGAGCACGAAGGTCACGAAGATTGGACAAGACAAATCTTTTTATGCGTTCTTTTAACCTTTCTACATTGAAATTTATTAACAAGCAAACTTTAATATTTGCTAACTTTATTAGATATTTCATCAAATTTCACTTCGTGTTCTTCGTGTCCTTCGTGGTTTAATCTCTTTTACTCTAACAACCACATCAACACAGTAGTCTGACCTAATTTTTCTGACTTACTGCTTTGAATCCATATTTGCTTGCTTCTATTGTTTTTTCAATATCCTGCGTTGTATGAGCACTGGAGACAAAACCTGCCTCAAATTGAGAGGGGGCTAAATAAATCCCTTGATTTAACATCTCTTTGAAAAATGTGGCATAAGCAATAATATCTGCTTTCTTAGCCGATTGGTAATCAACGACCTCCTCATCAGTGAAAAAGATACAGAATAAAGAGGCAATTTTAGTCACAAATGGTTTTATTCCACAATCTTTTGCCACATCTTGTAGCCCCTGGACTAACAGTGTTGTTTTTTTATCCAGTTCTTCATAGATGTCAGGGAGTATTTTAAGTGTCTGGATGCCGGCTTGCATAGCGATTGGATTACCGGATAAAGTTCCCGCCTGATAAACACCGCCCAGAGGAGCAACCAGCTCCATAATTTCTCTTTTCCCACCATAAGCACCAACGGGAAATCCACCGCCAATGATTTTTCCCAGACAGGTTATATCTGGTTTTATTCCATAGAGTTGTTGAGCACCACCATAAGCAACCCTAAATCCAGTAATCACCTCATCAAAGATAAGTAAAATGCCATATTGTTGACTAATTTCTCGTAATCCCTGTAAAAATCCTTTTTTGGGTAGGATTAATCCCATATTTGCGGCAACGGGTTCGACGATTACGCAAGCGATTTGTTCCCCTTGTTTTTTTATCACCTCTTTGATGCTCTCAATATCATTGTAAGGTAAAGTAATCGTGAGATTAGCCAGGTCTTTGGGTATACCCAGACTATCCGGGATACCTAATGTTGTCGCCCCTGACCCTGCCTTAACTAACAAACTATCACTATGTCCATGGTAACAACCTTCAAATTTAACTATCTTATCTCGTTTTGTATAACCTCTGGTTAATCTAATGGCACTCATTACTGCCTCAGTGCCAGAATTGACCATTCGGATGAGTTCAATTGATGGTATTGCCTCGATTATCTTTTTGGCTAATTCGAGTTCTATTTCAGTTGACGCACCAAAGGTTGTCCCTTTATCGCAGGCGTGTTTTACTGCCTCAATGATTTGAGGATGGCAATGTCCTAAAATGAGCGGTCCCCAGGAACAGACATAGTCAATATATTCATTGCCATTGGCATCATAAATCTTTGACCCAAAACCGCGCTCAATGAATAGTGGGTTGAGACCAACAGCCTTAAAAGCCCTGACTGGACTATTCACACCACCAACAAGGTATTGATTTGCTTTTTTAAATAGGTCTATGCGTCCTTCCATTGGTAGGTAATTATACACTATGAGGTTAATGAGGTCAAGAGATTTTTTAAAGAAACTTACCCATATAGCGGTTATTAACTGGAAGTTTACATAGGATAATATCCATAAATAAGGCATAAGAATAATCGTTCCGTTAGGAACATAATATTGGTAGAAATAGATAGACAAATCAATACAGTTCCGTCGGAACGATATATTGGTAGAAAATTTAATTCTAAGTAAAGTTTTGAATAATAACTGCTATAAGTGCTATATAATCGAAGTAGATGGATTGACTCATTATTGTGAAAAAACAGTGATAAAAGATAAGGAGAAGGATTTGATTAAAGCAGGGTTTAAGGTATTAAGGTTTTCTAATGAGGATGTATTAAATAGGATTGATGAAGTTACCCAGACTATTGAGATGGTTATAGACAGAAATCCATCCCCTAACCCCCGCCCTTATCCTTACCCACAAGTTTTAGTGGACACCGTGAAGCGTGAGAAGAAAGAGGTTTTAATAATTGATAATTGACAATTGACAATTCACCATTCACCATTATTAAGGAAATTTAGGGGAAAAATTGTGAATGGTGAATTGTGAATGAATGCATAGTTAATAACATTGTCCAGTAAAAGATGTGGGTAAGGATAAGAATCCGCCAGCGGGGGAGATCCTAACCGCACAGGTGGAAACTTTTTGTTGACACAGGATAGAATTTCTGCTATAATATATCCAGATGGTGCAAAAATGGATAAACAGTCCAAAATACCCAAAAAGCAATTTCCTATCAGTAAAGTAACACTACAAAAGGTCAAGAAAGTTATTGAAAAGATTATTGAAACTAATAATCCCAGTAAGGTTATACTTTTTGGTTCTTATATCACCGGAAAGTTGAATATCAATAGTGACCTTGATGTGCTGGTTGTATCTGCTAATAGGGTTGAAAGCCCTCGAAAAGAGAGTGTTCGCATCCGTAGAGCATTAAAAGGGATTTTGATGCCTATGGATATTATAGTTGTCAATAAAAGCGATCTGGAAGAGTTAAGAGATACACCAATGCTGATTTACAGAGAAGCTCTCCGTAATGGGAAGTTTGTTTCCATTCCCAGCAAGCAGTTGAGAAGGCATTAAAATCTGTTCTGCTATTTCATAAGATAGACTTTCCTTTTACCCACGATATTCAAGAATTGCTTGATACCCTTGAATCCGCTAAAATTTCTATCCCTTCTGAAATACAAGATATTGATATATTAACACCTTATGCAGTAGAAACTCGCTACCCAGGATATTGGGGAGAAATTTTGGATAACGATGTAACAGAAGCCATTATGTTAGCAGAGAAAACAATTAAATGGGCAAGCAGGTCTGTTCAAAAATTTAAAGAATAATCGTAACCGTTCAACCACAAAGCCACTAAGGCACTAAGAAAATCAAATTAAAAACAAGGTTTTAACCTTTATGTCTTGATGGCATATAATTCTTTTTCTTCGGCAATAGATTCTTCTACTATGTTTATTTTTATATTCTTTGTGTCTTGGTGACTTGGTGGCTGAATAGTTACGAATAATCGAAATAGTTACAAAAATTTCTTAATAGATTGAGTAATTCCCTCAACATCTAACCCATACTTTTTAAAAAGTATCTCACTTGCTCCGTGTTCGATAAATTGGTCTGGAAATCCCAGACATTTAACCCTGACATCCTGAATTTGATTTGCATTTAATAACTCCAGAATAGCACTTCCAAATCCACCACTAACAATATGGTCTTCGATGGTGATGATTTTTTTAGTTTTGAGATTTAAAATCAGGGTTTTATCTAATGGTTTAACAAATCGGGTATTGACGACGCCGATGTTTTTTAAGTTTTTCGCCACCTCTAAAGCGGGATAGACCATTTTCCCCAGAGCAAGAATAACTGCCTCATTACCTTCGACTAAAACTTCGGCTTCACCAATTTTAAAAGGGGTTTGTTTTTCTTCAATCTTAACTGTGCCACCTCTTGGGTAACGAATAGCACAAGGTTGATTACTTGAGATAGCCAGATTCAGCATCATTACAAGTTCTGTTGTATCTTTTGGGGACATAATAACCAGATTAGGGATATGTCGTAAATAAGCAATGTCAAACAAGCCTTGATGAGTCGGTCCATCTTCACCAACTACTCCTGCCCGGTCAATACAAAATACCACAGGTAAATTCATCAGACAGACATCATGCAAAATCTGGTCATAAGCTCGTTGTAAGAATGTAGAATAAATTGCACAAACAGGTTTAAGTCCCATTGAAGCCATTCCTGCGGCAAATGTCACGGCATGCGCTTCGGCAATACCTACATCAAAAAACCTTTCCGGATGACTTTCTTTAAAATATTTTAATCCTGTGCCTTCAGCCATAGCCGCCGTAATTGCTACAATCTTTGAATTATTTTTCGCTAAATCAGTTAAAGTTTTCCCCATCACTGTTGAAAATGATAATTTCTCATTCTCCAATGGTTTGCCAGTGGCAATGTCAAAAGGGCTTGTTCCATGAAACCACTCAGGATTTTTCTCTGCCGGCTCATAACCTTTACCTTTTTTCGTAAAGATATGTAAAAGACGAGGACCTTTTAAGTCTTTAATCTTTCCTAAAACATTAATTAATAAATCCAGGTTATGTCCGTCAATAGGACCAAAATATCTAAATCCTAATTCTTCAAATAATGCCCCATGAATTAATATATTTTTTATCCCCTCTTCTACTTTTTTAACTAATGTGCTCATTGGTGTGCCAATTCTGGGGACTTTAGTAATTAACTCTTGAATATCTTCTCGCAATCGAGAATAAATAGGCATCGTTATAAGTCTATTCAAATAACCGGCAAGTGCACCAATCGTCCTTGAGATAGACATTTCGTTACTGTTTAAAATAACCAGCAAATCTTTTTGAAGTTGGCCGGCATGATTTAATGACTCAAAAGCCATTCCACCAGATAATGCCCCATCACCAATAACCACGACTATTTTCTTTGCCCCATCACCTTCAAATTCTTTCGCTATTGCCAAACCTAATCCGGCGGAGATAGAAGTGCTGGCATGACCGGTATTAAACACATCATAATACGATTCTTCTCGCTTGGGGAAACCTGATATTCCACCATATTGTCGTAATGTCTGAAACTGTGATTTTCTACCTGTAAGTAATTTATGGGCATAACATTGATGACCAACATCCCAGATAATTTTATCAACAGGGGTATTGTAAATATAATGAAGGGCAATAGTTAATTCTACCACTCCCAGATTAGAGGACAGATGTCCACCTGTGTTTGAAACGGTTTTGATTATCTCTTGCCGTATTTCATCTGCAATCTTTTTTAATTGGCTAATATTTAGTTTTTTAAGTTCTGCTGGAGAAGAAATCTCTTTAAGTAACTCCATTGTTCCCATCTTAATTTTATTATACACCATTTAATTAAAATTTGCAATAATTTTTTTTGTAACTGTTCACCGCACAGACACAGAGACTTAGAGAAAAACAGCGTCTCTGCGGTAAATTACCACCTGAACGGTTACGATATTTTTAAAAAATTCTCGGTCAGCCTCTTGACTTATGATAAAATTTCTGCTATCCTATTTTTTAGAAGGTGTAAAAATGACTAAACAGTTCAAAAGACCCAAAAAACAATTTCCTATTAGTCCAAAAAACAATTTCCTATTAGTAAAATAAGGAGGTAAAAATGTCAAAAAAAGTGGTAATGATAATTGCAGGGATAAATTTCCGTGATGAGGAATACAAGGTGCCAAGAGCGATTTTAGAAAAGGCAGGAGTAGAAATCAAGGTCGCTTCTTCAGTAACGAAGCCTTGCCGTGGAGTGTTAGGAATGACAGTCACGCCGGATATACTTATTAGCGAAATTAATGTTGGAGATTACGAGGCGATAATATTTGTTGGAGGAGGTGGGTCATCTGAATACTGGAATAATGAAACCGCCTTATCTATCGCCAGAGAGTGTATTAAGTTAGATAAACTTTTATGTGCCATTTGTATTGCTCCGGTTACATTAGCTAATGCAGGGGTCCTGAACGGCAAAAAGGCAACCGTTTTTTCTTCAGAAATAGCCAGATTAAAAAATAAAGGCGTCAATTACACCGGTAGAGATGTCGAAATTGATGGCAAAATTATCACGGCAAACGGTCCTGCCGCCGCAGGTAAATTTGGTGAAGCAATCGCTAAGGCTTTAGAGTAATGGTAACCATTCAGGTAATCCTTTACCGCAGAAACGCAGAGAGGAAAATATCTTTTTTTTTCGTGTTTTTCGCGTTTTTCGGTGTTTAAAAAGGCTTAAAAACAGTTAGTCGAAAATCCGTATTAAAAGATTAATAAACAACGAAAGGCCCGAAATGCACACAAAAAAGGAAATTTCGGGGCGGTTCCTTTTATCGTTTTTCCTATGATTTCTTTCGAATGTCACTTGTAAGCGTTCACAGAAAGTTGAAATTGGAAATTAGAAATTGGGCTTTTACTTCTTTCCCTAATTTCTAATTTCGAATTTCCAATTTTAACTTCATTTTCTAACCGCAATCTTTCAAACAAAAGTGAACCGTCCCGAAATTTCTGTCTCTGGTGAATAGATTTTAATTTTTTCTCTGTGTCTCTGCGGTGAACGGTTACGATTTTCTTTTGTTGACTGCACGAGTTTTGTTATTGCAAAAAGACTTAAGATAAAAGAGGTCTTTGCCGTTGATGATGACTTTGTTATTATGGGGTTTATATCCCGACCATAGGAAGAAGCCTTTTGGATAAAAGGTTATGGTTAAGAAACCGGTATGGAAGTTGGGTTAGGAGGTTGGTAATCCTGAACTTGATTCAGGATGGATAATATCAACGATTGATTGCGTGGAGATATAAAAATACCAACTTCATAACCCTTAAAGGAATTAATCATGAGAAAATGGATAATCGCTATCGACGGCCCTGCGGGTGCAGGAAAAAGCACGGTGGCAAAAATAGTCGCTAAAAAACTAAAAATTAAATATATAGATTCTGGGGCTATTTATCGCGCTATTACCTGGAAAGGATTAGAACAAAAGATTGATTTGAGTGATAAAGAGGCTGTAATTGAACTAACAAAGAAGATTAAGGTTGAGTTAAAATCAAAGAAAAGTGTCTTTGTTGATGGCAAAGAGGTAACCAGAGAAATTAGAAAACCTGTAATTGACCAGAATATCTCTCTTGTGGCGAAAAATGAAGGAGTAAGAACCCAGGTAGTGAAATTGCTTCAAGAATTAAGTGAAACAGGCGGCGTAATTATGGAAGGACGAGATATTACTACGGTTGTCTTACCCAATGCGGATGTTAAATTTTATCTCGATGCAGATGTTTTAACCAGAGCAAATAGAAGGTATAAAGAATTATTGGAAAAGGGCGAAACGGATATAAATTTTAATCAAATTCAACAAGACATCGAATATCGAGATATGCAGGATAAATCAAGAACTACTGGTCCATTAGTCAAAACCAATGATGCAATTTACCTTGATACCTCCAATCTAACGATAAATCAGGTTACCTCTGCTATTATCAAAAGGATACGAGATATTCAAAGATTTAATCACCAGAATAAATTATATTTCATGATATATCTAATCGAGAGGATACTTTTTAGAATATTATTTAATTTTAAAGTAAGTGGGCAAGAAAATATCCCATTAACTGGTGGGGTATTAATTGCCGCAAATCATCAAAGCTACGCTGACCCACCGGTGATAGGTGCGGCGTTACCAAGAGAGGTATATTTTATGGCAAAACAAGAACTATTTAATCATACCTACCTTGGCTGGCTTATCAGTAATTTAAATTCATTCCCGGTTAACCAGACAACAGTTACTGCACAAACATTTAAAAAAACCATAAGTTTAGTGGAACAAGGATATGGAGTTGTGATATTCCCTGAGGGACAACGAAGTTTTGATGGTAAATTACAATTAGCAAAACCAGGGATAGGGCTGATTCTATGTAAGGCGATTGAGAAATGTCCCCAGGTTAAACTTATTCCTGCAAAAATATTGGGCACGGATAAGGTCTTACCGCGAGGGTCAAACAAGATTAAGTTTTGCAATGTTGAGGTAAGATTTGGAAAACCAATTGATATAAATCAATTTAGTCATCTTTCTTCTAAAGAAAAATATCAGGCAATTGCGGATATGATTATGGAAAAGATAGATAATCTGTAACCATTCACCGCAGAGTTCTCTTTCCCTCTGGTAACTATTCAGCCACTGATTAACACGGATTAGCACGCATAAATCCAAAAGTCAGAAGACAGAGGTCAGAGGCGGGTTGTCCCACGCTGGTGGTGATTGGGGGTGGACTGTCCCCCGCTGGCGGGGGATTAAAGGGGTGGAAGTTATAGCGGTTATTAACCAAATTTTTACATACTGGAGTTTCGTGAATTTTCATAAGAGTTCAGGTAGGATAAAAATAAGGAGAAAGGGAGAAGATGGAGAAGTGGAGAAAAGAAGAGTTAAGTGATGGGATTATTAATGCCTGTATTAATGTCCATCA
>JBFLXS010000167.1 GCA_040755795.1 bacterium
AAAAATAAGGTGTAGAGTTATAGAGATAAGTCGTAGAGTCTTTTCTTAAGTAAAAAAATAAAAAAAAGCTTGACACTTTACATAACAGACACAGAGACGCAGAGAAAAAATTAAAAACTATTTACCAAACGCAAGATTCCATCACGGATTTTCATCGGTGCAAGCTTTTAAGGACCGACATTTCATGGATTGATTAACAATTTGGTTTTGATGTCCTATGTATTTTATGATTGCCTCAATAACCTTTTCTGTTATCTGATTTATTTCTCTGTTTCTCTGCGTCTCTGCGGTAAATTACCACCTGAACACTTACAAAATTTCATTGACATTTACCGCCTGAATATATATACTTAATAAATATGAATAGAAGATATTCAAAACCTATTCGAGCAGGTAATCTTACAATCGGCGGAGATGCACCTATTTCAGTCCAATCAATGACCAAAACCAAAACAAGTGATGTTAAAACAACGGTCAGGCAAATCAATCAACTTGAAGAAGTTGGTTGCGAAATTATTCGAGTTGGTGTCCCAGATATGGAATCAGCTAAGGTTTTAGGAGTGATTAAGAGACAAATTAGTATCCCTTTGGTTGCGGATATTCATTTTGATTATCGCCTGGCATTAGAGGCCATCGCTCAAGGGGTAGATAAATTAAGGATTAATCCTGGGAATATCAAACAAACGGACAGGGTCGTCAGGATAGTTGAAAAGGCAAAAGAGAGAAATATCCCAATCCGAATTGGGGTAAATTCGGGTTCTGTTGATAGAAAAAGATTTGGCAAGGTAGGCGCAACAGCATTGGTTGAATCAGCCCTCCAGCATATTAAGATATTAGAAGATTTAGACTTCTTTGATATTGTTATTTCACTTAAAGCCACTGATGTGCCAATGACTATCGAGGCGTATCAATTGATGGCGACCAAAGTCGATTACCCATTTCATATTGGCATAACCGAATCAGGTCTTCCGTGGGCTGGAAGTATAAAATCAGCCGTCGGTATGGGTAGTCTACTTAGCCAGGGGTTAGGGGATACGATTAGAGTTTCTTTGACCGCACAGCCTATCGAGGAAGTAAAACTTGGTTATGAAATTTTAAAGGCATTACGGTTACGAGAGACAGGTCTGGAATTAATTTCCTGTCCTACTTGTGCCAGATGTGAAATAGATTTAATCAAGATTGCTAAACAGGTAGAAAAGGAGATTAAAAAATTAAAATTTAAAAATTTAAAATTTAAAATCGCCATTATGGGTTGTGTAGTCAATGGTCCAGGTGAAGCCGCTGACGCTGATATTGGCATTGCCGGCGGTAAAGGAGTAGGATTAATATTTAAGAAAGGTAAAATTATAAAAAAGGTACCGCAAACAGAGTTAGTTGAAACACTACTCTATGAGATTGAATTGATGAGAGATAGTTCACTTTAGGGTTAAAAAAGGGGTGCAGTTACTTGTCCAAAATAAATTTATTTAAACAAGAATTTAAGGCTAACTGGGAGATATTTAAGGCAAACAAATTAGGTTTATTTGGGCTTTGTTTGCTAATATTTTTTGGGATAATGGCTTTAATTTCTCCTGTCCTACCGATGATAAATGAAATATATAAGCCTATGACCGGGGTTGACCCGGAGATTTTATGGGCAATGCCACCTTCAAAGACTCATATTCTCGGCACAGATTTTATGGGCAGAGATATTTTAAGTCAATTAATGTGTGGGGCACAAATTGCCTTTGTTATTGGTATTACGGCGGCATTGGCCTCAGTCATAATTGGAACGGTCATCGGGTTAATTGCAGGTTATTTTGGGAATGTCATTGACACTTTATTTATGCGTCTGGCAGATATTGTGCTGACATTACCCTCCCTGCCACTTATTATAATCATTGCCGCCGCTATTGGCAAACAGAGTATCTGGATTATTATCTTTATTATTGCCTTGCTTGGTTGGCCTTCTACGGCAAGAGTAATTCGGGCTCAAACATTATCATTGAAAGAGCGTCCTTTTGTTGAAGCCGCACGCATTGCCGGGGCAGGTAATATGAGAATAATCTTTTACCACATTGGTCCTAATGTTCTCCCATTATCATTTTTGTATATGACCTTTGGGGTAAGTGGAGCAATTTTGACCGAAGCAGGACTAAGTTTTATTGGTCTGGGTGACCCATCGGTCGTAAGCTGGGGTATGATGCTCCAATGGTGTTTTACCACAGGTCATACATTCAAAGCACCTTACTGGATACTTCCACCGGGAATATGTATTTCTCTTCTTACCTTCGCATTTTATCTTATCGGCAGGGCATTAGATGAAGTAATAAATCCAGGATTAAGAGAAAGATGAATTGGATTAAGGTGAATTTAGTAATCTATATCTTACAGGGTAATAAGTCAGTTATTTGGGGAAATGAACATTAACCTGCGGAGGACAAAGCAATGAAAATAGTAGGCAAGTAGGTAGTAGGTAAGTAGGAAAAGGATAAAGGATGTGCACGGTATTCCTCTTCTGGGGGCAATGCCTTCCCCTTTCCTACTTTCCTACTCTCCTACTTCCTACTTTTAGGAGAAACCCTCATGCCCCATTGGGACACAAAGGACGATGAAAAATAATAGCACGCTGATGACGCTGATGACGCGGATATTCGCGGATATAAGATAGAAGACAGAAAAAAAGAGAAAAAAATCAGTGAAAATCCGTTAAATCCGTGTCATCCGTGTTCTATTCTTACGGCTATTAAACCAGGTAGGCACAATTATCAAAAGGGAAGGGCATGGCGTCAGGATAAAGATAATCCCTGTCTGAAAATGGGTTATCGAAGGTGTCAATCCTACTTAAAATCAGAACCAATAAGAGACAAACTATGTGTTACACCTGGCTACTGCTTGCAAAAAACTTGACAAAAAGATGAAGGTAGAATATAATTTTATGTATCTACTCACCTTTTGTAAGACGGTATCCGAGGTCCGGTATCCGTGATCCGTGTCCGGTATCCGTGACGGACACGTTAAACGGACACGAATCACGAGATATGGACACGATTTTCTCCTTAAAAAAACCTGAGTAGTTACAATTTTATTAAAGGCAAAAGCCTTAGGGAGGTGGAAGATGAAAAAGATTTTTGTGTTAATCTTAAGCCTTGGTGTATGCGGCAATCAATGGCAATACAGACATTGCAAAACTCCTCATTGAAAAAGGTGCTAAGGTGAATGCAAAAGCCTACTATGGTAAGACAGCCTTGATGTTTGCGGCAGCCTGTGGCCGTACAGACATTGCAAAGCTCCTCATTGAAAAAGGTGCTGAGGTGAATGCAAAAGACTACGATGGTAACACAGCCTTGAGGTGGGCGGTAATTAAAGTCCATACAGAAACTGCAAAACTCCTCAGAGAATATGGTGCTAAATAAATGATGGGTAGAGGTGTTTGGTTATTAGCTCTATGGTCAAGGCTCTGTGCTCAAGGTTTCCCTAACCCCTATGAATCCTTCACCCTTCCTGCAAATTGTAACCGTTCAGCCACAGAGGCACAGAGTTCACAGAGAATTAGAGAAATTAGCCACAAATGCACACGAATTATAGCACTTATTAATCGAAATTTGACATAGATAGGGCTATGAAATTCCAAATCACAAATTCTAAATTCCAAATAAATTCAAATAACCAAAATTCAAAACATTACCCCCATAGTTTGGTATTTAGGACTTGAAATTTGGTGTTTATTTGAGATTTGGTGCTTGGGATTTGGGATTTTTTTACTTATCCACTCTGAGTAAAGTTTTGACTAATAACTGCTATATTCCCTCTGTGTTCTCTGTGACTCTGTGGCTATATCCCTGAACAATTATAGGTGGAACATAAATTACCTGCTAATATTTCAAAAGGATTATAAGCCAGGGAAAAAGGCATTAGAAGAGGCACAAAGGCTTATCACTCGCACTGGCTTTAAGCTCTATGAGCCAGAGGCAGAGTTTGCCTTAGCCAGGCTATATTTAGCTGAAGGAAACCCGGAGCAAGCAAAACCCCTTGCCCAATCTGCTTACGAAAAAGCCAAGGCAATGCACTATTGCCTTATAGAAACCAAAGCCTTAGAAGTTTTAGAAGAAATCTCAAAAAATTTGTTGACAAACGCTTACTAAACTTTGTATAATATTTGTAGACTAATTGTAGGAATAAATCCCGCACGTTTCTGCGGGGTATTAGACCTACGCAGAAAGGAATTATTTAATATCCATTCATCCTGCACTTTATCAAAAGTGTGGGATAAATATCCTGAGGAGGTGGATAAAAAATGAGATTTATCCCTGTTAGAGAGCTTCGGATAAGACCTGGTTATGTGTGGAAGGAATTAAAAAAAGAGCATGAGCTTATAGTAACATCCAATGGAAAACCATTTGCCTTGTTAAGTGAAGTAAAAGAAGACAATTTTGAGTCTAGTATTCTTGCCTTAAGACAATCCAGGGCATTCCTGGCTATGGAGGCTATGCAGCTTAGGGCAGTAAAGGAAGGATTACACAAGCTCTCTCTTGATGAAATTGAGGCAGAAATAAAGGCGGTAAGAAAAAGAAAATGAGGGTTGTATTGGATACAAATGTGGTTGTTTCAGGATTATTGAATCCCTATGGAGCATCTGCTTCTATCTTAAAGTTGGTCTTGCTTAAAGAGATAGAGATTGTATTTGATGCCAGATTGCTCTGTGAATATAAAGAAGTCTTGCTGCGACCCAAGTTTCAATTCAAAGAATCGCAAGTAAATGACTTTATAGATGGTCTTCTTAACACAGGTCTTTCTATATTAACCAAACCACTTAAGGCAAGTCTACCTGATGTTGATGATAACCCTTTCCTTGAGATAGCCATAGCCGATGGAGGAGCTATACTGGTTACAGGTAATAAAAAACACTATCCCAAAGAACTATGTCAAGGAGTGAATGTTTTGACTCCCCAGGAGTTTATTCAAATGTATCTTTAAGAAAAAAGGCAATGATGGAGCAGAAAGTGAAGCAAAGCAAAATTCCTGATAAGATAAAAAATAAGTTGTTGGTTGATGCAATGCACCGGTGCTGCCTCTGTCCTCAACACGAGGATATTACCCATATTCACCACATTGTGTCTATAAGTGAAAAAGGGCCCAATACAGAAAATAACCTTATGGTTGTCTGTCCAACCTGCCATGCAAAGATACATCGGATGCGAACAATGTACACACCCAGACAGCTTAAAATGTATAAGGAGAGATGGGTTAATCTTTGTGCTCAAGGGCTGCCACTTGAAGAACGGATAAGGAAAGCACCTGGAATATTCCTACTCAGCCTGCACAATCAAATCCCACCCGAGCCGAATTTTGTTGGTAGGACTGATATGCTCAAGACCATCTCCCAATGGTATCGATCCAAAGAGGTGCATATTAGTGCATTAGTCGGCTGGGGTGGGGTAGGAAAATCGGCATTAGTCAGAAAATGGTTTGATAGTTTGAAAGAAAATAACATCCAGCCGGATGGTATATTCTGGTTTGGGTTTTATCGCAATGCTTACTTTGAGCGTTTTCTTAGCACATTATTTGCCTATCTCTCCCAAGATAGATTTAAGCTTGATGATTACAGGACATCCTGGCAGAAGATAGATAAAATAAAGGAGCTTCTTTTGGAAAGGGAATATCTCATTATCTTAGATGGTCTTGAGGAGATGCAGAAATCACAAAGCGGCGAAGAATTTGGTAAGATGCAGCATCCAGAATTTGCAGATTTACTCAAATACATTGCTGATGCAGATTTTAGAGGCTTGTGCTTGATAACCACAAGATTTCCATTAAGTGATATTGAAAATTACCTAAGCTACCAGAAGCTTGATGTAGAGGAATTATCAAAAGAAGATACAAGGCTATTGTTTCAAAGGGTTGGGGTAAGAGGGGGTGATGAAGAAATAGATAAGATTTGGGAAGATTTTAAAGGCCATACCTTGAGTTTGGTTTTACTGGCAAACTATTTGGTAGAAGATTTTGGTGGCGATATTAAAAAGGCAGGTGAAATTCCTAAAATAGAGGGTAAACCACAGCGTATGCTCCTCTGGTATGACAAGCAACTAAACGAAAACCAAAGGCAGTTTATGAAGATCTTCTCACTCTTTAGAGGAACAGTGGGAGAAAAAGAATTTGAGGCAATATTTCAGCCAAGGATAAAGATGGATGCCTTCCATTTCAAGCAAATGGTAAAGGACTTAGTAAAAAGAAGGCTTATTGCCGAAGGATACACTACCCATCCTTTAATCAAGGGCTACTTTGAATCTATATTTGATGAGGAAGAAAAGAAATCTTGTCACAAAGCAATCTATGAATACTTTGGAAAGATAGCAAAGGATAAACCTGAGACCTTAGAGGAGATGCAGCCTTTGTTTGAGCAGGTCTATCATGGGTGTTCTGCAGGGCTTTATGATGAGGTAAGGAAGGATGTTTATCGGGAGAAAATATACAGAATGGAAGAATGGTTTATTACCTCGAAACTTGGTGCCTGGGAAACCAACCTATCCCTTGCCAAAACCTTCTTCCCAAACGAAGACCTTTCACAGATGCCCCTTGTAAGTAAAAAGAGCGCCCAGAGCTGGCTGCTCAATACAGCAGGAATGACACTTCTTAATACCGGCCGGCCAAAAGAGGCAGAGGAGCCATTTTTGACAGCAGTCCAGATGACTATTGAGGCAAAAGACTGGAAAAACGCCTCTATAGGTTATCAAAACTTGGCTGACCTCCAGTAGTTTCGAGTAGGCAGGCTCAAAGAGGCAAATGAGAGTGCGAAAAAGGCCCTTGAGATGGCAGAGAAAGCAGAGTCTGAGAAGGAGATCTGTGATTCAAAAGTCTATCTTGCCTGGATACTCCATCTCTTAAGTAAAGATGAGGAAGCAGAAAAGGGGTTTCGGCAGGCAGATGGGCTTGAAGGAAAGATCAGCGGTAATCGGCTTTACAGTATGTTAGGAGTTGCCTATGCTGACTTCCTCCTCTCAATCAAGCAGATTGATGAGGCTTTTGAACTTACCAAAGCAAACCTTGAGATCTGCCAGAGCGAAAATTGGCTAAATAGTATCTCAAGATGTCACCGCTGCCTGGGTGCAATTGAAAGGCTAAAGGGAAATCTTAAGAAGGTTGAGTCTCATCTTCAACAGGCCCTTGAGATCGCCCGCAAGATTGGCGTTTCTGATCTTGAAATCGAAGCCTTGCTTGAGTTGAGCAGGTTGTGGTTGGATATGAAAAAATACAAAGAGGCTATCTCTCAGGCAAACCAGGTCCTGAAGCTATGTGAAAGAACAGGCTTTTTACTCTACGAACCTGAGGCAGAGCTAATCTTAGCCAGGGCATATCTGGGGTTAAATGATCTTGACCAGACCAAAACCTTCGCCCAATCCGCCTACCAAAAAGCCAGCCAGATGCACTACCACTGGCCCAGGGTTGGGGCTGGGCAGCTACTGCGAAATCTGAATCCGTGTTGATTTGTGGGAATAGAAAAAGTGTAGCCCAACATTCTATGTTGGCGGATAGAAATATGGAATGGACAACGAAGCTAATGTCAAAATGAGAACCGCTTTATGCCAGCCTATAGCGGTTATTAACTGGAAGTTTACATAGGATAATACCCATAAATAAGGCATGAGAATCATCGTTCCGTTAGGAACATAATATCGGTCTTTCAAAAGGACAACACCAGACCATAAAATCTTTAATGAGAATAATCGTTCCGTTAGGAACATAATATCGGTAGAATAGATAGATAAATCAATCAGTTCCGTAGGAACGATATATTGGTAGAAAATTTATGGAAAGCCATTTACCGATATATTGTCCCTATGGGACATTAAATGAAGGATGAGGTAGAATTTTCACATTCTATTTTTTTCCATTTTATCATAAGAAATGGGGGAAGGCAAGCCAAATGGACATAATTGTCTAAAAATATAGAGAGTTATAGCACTAATTTGACATAGTATAGTAATGGTTCACCTGGAGTTTCGTGAATTTTCTATGATTCCTTTCTCCTTTAATCTTTGCGTTCTTTGCGGTTGATTTCTTTGCGTTCTTTGCGGTTAAAAAAAGGATAAACCACAAAGGGCACAAAGGGAAGAAAATAAGTAAAGCATTTTTTATCAACTCAACTTCAAAGGATAAGTTGCAAAAAAATCATCAGGCTTTTGAGCCTAATTTTGCCATCTTTGAGCAAAATAAACAGATTGATAAGGATTCAGATAGACTCAATGG
>JBFLXS010000168.1 GCA_040755795.1 bacterium
GGTCAGGAGAATAGAGTGAGGAAGTGAAAAAGTGAGGAAGTGACTTGTCATGAAATCACTTAATTACTAAATTACCTGTTTTCTAAAGCTTTGAACTGAAGCCCCAGTAAACGGCGGCCGTAACTATTATCTGGACAATAGTAGTTGTAAAATCTGGCTATATGCTGGAAAATCCCAAGTATCTGATGGTACTCATCGATAAGAGTAACAATCCATTCAGTGGGGACAATCAGCAGGAAAGGCTGGAGGTGATGTAGAAGTGAAAACACTTTTGATTTTGCCGCCTTCTGTGGTAAAGAGATTGGAAATGGGGTGATTTTTCAATGGGATTTACCCACTCCCATGTAAAATGAAAAAAAATCGTTTTCATCGTCCAATTAGACCACGGAATAATTTTAATATTACTACCTTTTGAAGTAGGGCGGCAATAAAAAGAAAAACCTTCAGAATCCTCAGAGACTATACGCCAGACATTCACATAAGGAGTGATGATATAGTCCGGCCTTCTGGGCGACCAGAAGAGTGAGATAGAAATAATCTCACCCCCTAATTTTAGGGAGTAACAAAAGCGAACGGTCCTAAGGTTAACTAAAAAAGCTAGCCTGCTCCAATGGTAACATTGGAGGTATATTCAACTATATGCGGGAAACTCCTCAAAAGATATGTGATACTCGTCTATTCTTGATTAGTTTAGAATGGGACAGTAAAAATTCCATATACAAGGGGACAATCCGCAGGGAAGTCAAGGAGGAAAATATGACCCCTCAGAGACCAAACGTTGAATATCCGAATCAAGCGGATATTTTAAAACCCGATTGGATTGTAGGGTTTATTGATGGAGAAGGATGTTTCCATATTGGAATCAATAAAAATGACGAAGTCAGATTTGGTTACCAGATTTTACCCGAATTAACTGTGGTTCAGCATGAAGAAAACTTGAATCTTCTTTACCGACTTCGTTCCACAATGAAGTGTGGGGTAGTAAGAAGAAATCATGGAAAGCGTTTTTGCTGGCGGGTAAGAAATCTTAAAAATCTGGCCGAAATTATTATTCCATTTTTTGGAAAATATCCCTTGAAATCAAAGAAAAATATTGAATTTCAAAAATTTGCAAGAGTTGTTCGCCTGATGCAACAAGGTAAACATTTAAGGGAGGAGGGGTTTAACGAAATCCTCAAAATTGCATCAGAGATGAATAGAAGAAGCAGAAAACAAATTCGGATAAAGATAGAGTCCACACTTTGATGAAAATCAGAGAGTATGTGAGCGAAATTCCTTGTCGGGTAAGTTCCGACCTGCATGAATGGCGTAACGATTTGGGCGCTGTCTCAACGAGGGGCTCGGCGAAATTGTAGTATTTGCGAAGATGCAAGTTACCCGCAACTAGACGGAAAGACCCCGTGAACCTTTACTATAACTTGACATTGGATCTGGGTATAGTATGTACAGGATAGGTGGGAGACTTTGAAGCGTGGGCGTTAGTCTGCGTGGAGTCAACCTTGGGATACCACCCTTATTATATTTAGATTCTAACCTACGACTGTGAATCCAGTTGAGGGACAATGTCAGGCGGGTAGTTTAACTGGGGCGGTTGCCTCCTAAAAAGTAACGGAGGCGTCCCAAGGCTTCCTCAATGCGTTTGGCAATCGCATGGAGAGTATAAAGGCACAAGGAAGCTTAACTGCAAGACCCACAAGTCAAGCAGATGTGAAAGCAGGGCTTAATGATCCGGCGATTCTGTGTGGAAGGGTCGTCGCTTATCGGATAAAAGGTACTCCGGGGATAACAGGCTGATCTTGCCCAAGAGTCCATATCGACGGCAGGGTTTGGCACCTCGATGTCGGCTCATCGCATCCTGGGGCTGAAGCAGGTCCCAAGGGTTCGGCTGTTCGCCGATTAAAGCGGTACGTGAGCTGGGTTTAGAACGTCGTGAGACAGTTCGGTCCCTATCTGTTGCGGGCGCAAGATATTTGAGGGGTGCTACTCCTAGTACGAGAGGACCGGAGTGGACGAACCGCTAGTGTACCAGTTGTCATGCCAGTGGCATTGCTGGGTAGCTATGTTCGGAAGGGATAACTGCTGAAAGCATCTAAGCAGGAAACCCACCCCAAGATTAGATATCTCGGACAGATTTCTCTTTGAGTTATCTGTTAGGATCTTTTGATGCTTCTAAAAATCTTTCGAAAAGAAATTCTCGCAAGAGAATTCCCAAGTAGTTAGGTCTTTAGACTTCTTAAGACCACCTGAAGACTCCTGGGAGATGACCAGGTTGATAGGCTGCAAGTGTAAGTAGAGTAATCTATTGAACCCTGATTGTTGAAAAGAAACAAGATTATCTTCGGATGATTAAGTAACTTCGAGACAATCGGGAGCTGAGCAGTACTAATAAGTCGTGCGACTTGACCGTGCTACTTTAAGTTGTTTCTTTGTTTATAAAAACGAAAACTCCTTCATTGTAGAGTGTTAAGCATTATAAGGAGATAAAAAAAGGAAGGGTGATGGAAGAGGAAATATCCCATGAGAAAAGGATTCTGAATGAAGCATTTATTACCTGGTATAACTCAAGATATTATGAATTAATTGCTTCCGAATTACTTGCGAAGTGGGAGATGGTAGATAGATTCATCCAGATAGGTATTATCCTTACTGCGACAGGAGGTACTGTTGCGGGATGGCAATTATGGAATCAGCCAGGAATGAAAATTGTTTGGTCAGTATTATGCGGGATAGTATCCTTCATGGCAATTATGCATAAGGTATTTTGTGTTGTGGACAAAATTAAAGTATGGCTTGAAGTAAAACAATCGTTTACAATGATTAAAAATCAGATGGAAATTTTAAGGTATGAAGTAAAGGTATCAGTAAAAAAAATCATAACAATATTAATAAAACTGGACTTTCGTAAATTTTATGCTACTTCTAAAATTCTCTTTATCCTTATCAATCTGTTTATTTTGCTCAAAGAGGGCAAAATTAGGCTCAAAAGCCTGATGATTTTTTTGCAACTTATCCTTTGAAGTTGAATTGATAAAAAATGCTTTACCTATTTTCTTCGCTTTGTGTCCTTTGCGTTACTACTTTGTGCCCTTTGTGGTTTATCCTTTTTTAATCGCAAAGAACGCAAAGAAATCGACCGCAAAGAACGCAAAGATTAAAGGAGAAAAGAATCATAGAAAATTCACGAAACTCCAGATAAACATAAAGTAATCTCTAAAGATGACATCTGCACGGTGGAAGCGGTTGATTATCCCAAATTTACAAAGGATTTTGAACAGAACTTCCAGAAAGCAAAAGGCGGGATTCTCTTTATAAACGATGTTCAAAAACTTGTTCCGGCGGGTTATTCGGGTGCTGTTGACCCACTGGATAAACTATTTTCAGAGATAAGAAAATCCCAGTTTGACCCCATTGTCATTTTAGCAGGCTTACATAGAGGCTTTAAGGAATATCTTAAAGATAATCCCAATGTGAAAGGGCTTTTCAGTTATATATTTGAGCTCTCTGATATGGATGCAGCTCAGATGTTCATGATTGCCGAGAAAGAATTAAAAAAACAAGGGTTTGCGCTCAGTGACGATGGCCGGGTGAAGCTAAAGAAACTATTCGTTCATCTTGTGAGGACAAAGGATGAATCCTTCAGCAATGGGCACCTTGTTATTAAAAAGGTTGAAGATATAACTAAAAGCTATTATCTTCGCATATCTCAGGGTATTACTGGCGATAATGTTATCCTGCCAGAGGATATAAAAGGTGAAATACCAGAGGAAAAGACCATAGAGAAAATTATGGATGAACTGGATTCATTAGTCGGTATGGAAGAGATAAAACAGGAGATAAAAGATTTATCAAAATTTTTAGATGTTGAGAAAAAGAAGGCAGAAATTACAGGCTCAAGTTGGACGCCTAATCTTCATACGGTCATAACAGGAAATCCTGGCACTGGGAAGACAACAATCGCCAGGAAACTTGGAGAGATTTTTAGGGCAATTGGCTTATTAGACAGGGGGCATGTAATTGAACTGGATAGAAAAGACCTTGTGGCTGAATATGTAGGACAGACAGCACCAAAGACAAACGCTAAAATAAGTGAGGCGATGGGAGGAATATTGTTTATTGACGAAGCCTATACACTTGTTCCAGAAGGCACGAATGACTCCTTTGGTAAAGAAGCGATTAATACACTTCTTAAAAGGATGGAAGATGATAAGGGTAAGTTTATGGTTATTGTGGCTGGGTATCCAAAAGAAATGGAGAGATTTCTTGATGCCAACCCAGGATTGAAGTCAAGATTTACAAGATATTTCCATCTCAAGGATTATACACCTGAAGAATTGCTTGCTATCTTTAAAATTATGGCAAAATCTGAAAAACACGAGATTGACGAATCTGCAGAAGAAAGATTAAAGAACATATTTGAGGCTATGTATTTAAAGAGGGATAAAAACTTTGCTAACGGTAGAGAAGTGAGAAATAACTTTGAAGAATGTTTAAAATTACAGGGGAACAGAATCAGTGCTCTCGGTATTTCAGAAGGAAGGGAACTTTTTCTAATCAAAACTGAAGATATACCCAGCAGATATGCGGTTGAAAAAGCCGTTACTTTAGAAGATGCCTTGCAAAGCATGGAAACCTTAATTGGACTTTCCTCCATTAAAAGAGAGATTAAAACACTAATAAATTATCTCGAGGTGGAGAAGGCGCGAGTCTCTGCTGGTGGGAAAGAAACTCCCTTAAATATACACTTTGTCTTCAGGGGCAACCCTGGAACAGGAAAGACAACTGTGGCAAGAATCCTTGCTGATGTCTTCAAGGCAATGGGGCTGTTATCCAGAGGGCACCTTGTGGAAACAGATAGAAAAGACCTTGTTGCCGAATATGTAGGACATACAGCACCAAAGACAAATAAGGTGCTCAACAATGCCATTGGCGGAGTCCTTTTCATAGATGAGGCGTATACCCTTGCACGAGGCGGAACTTCTGATTTTGGCAGAGAGGCGATTGATACACTCCTTAAAAGAATGGAAGATGATAGGGGTAAGTTTGTGGCTATTGTGGCTGGCTATAAGGATGAGATGCAGACATTTTTAGATACAAACCCTGGACTTGCTTCAAGATTTACAAAGTATATAGATTTTGAAGATTATAACCCAGCAGAACTAAAGGAGATATTTATCTCTATGGTGGAATCAAAGGGGATGAGATATGCGGATGGGGTTGAAGAATTATTAACCACGCTATGTGTGAAGATATATGAACACAGGGATAGAAACTTCGCAAATGGCAGAACCATAAGGAATATTTTTGAGATGGTTTTGCAAAATCAGGCTAATAGGATTGCCGGGATGCGACAGGAAGGAAAAGAAGTGTCCCCGGATGTTTTAAACACAATTGAAGCGGATGATTTAAAATCAATAGAAGGGATGAAAAGATGATATGCCCTTATTGTAAAATGGATATAGAGGAGGATTCATATTTCTGTGACCAATGCGGTCAAGAAATATTAATGTGCCCTAATTGTAATAAGCCTGGTAAAGGGAAGATGTGTACCCATGATGGGACTCCATTGGTCACTGCAAGGATAAAGGGAGGAGTATCTACTGATTTGTCTGTTGACCAAAGGATTTCTTATGGGATAACTCCATTTCCCACAATAGGAGCCCCATCAATCCTCACGCCTGCTACGGAACTTCATTTGATAAATAAGAACCTCAACCTTGATTTAAAGATAGAGAATGATGAGATAATTGGACGGACAACAGGCAGGTTTATGGATACCTTCAGCAAATTCTCGCAGGTATCAAAACAGCACTGTCAAATCAAATTTGACCAGAAACAGGGCTGGGTGGCTATTGACCTTGACTCTACAAATGGCACTAAATATAACAATATCCCCCTAAAACAGGGGCAACATCAACCACTAACAGATAAATCCTTTCTTTTAATCGCTAACATAGAATTTTACATAGAGATAAGAAGCAAGGATGAAAAGGATAAAACTACAAGGATATAAGTTGCTATGGAATTAAGAATTAAGGCTGTAACTGATACGGGTTGCGTAAGAGACCATAATGAAGATAGAATTTTAATCGGAGATGAAATCCTGAGAGAAGGTGATAAGGAGATAGAGATAAATCTTAACGATAACCCAAAGTATTTTGTAGCGATAGCTGATGGTATGGGAGGACATAACGCAGGGGAAGTCGCCAGCGAGATGGTTTTAGAGTTGATGCGTGAAAAAATTAACTCTTTTGAATCAGGATTGACAGAAAATGAACTAAGCAAGAAAATCAAAGATTGGACTTATGAAATTCATTCCCATATTTTAGAAGAAGGCAATAGAAGCCCTGAAAGAAAAGGTATGGGCACAACCTTAGTGGGAATATTGTGTTATGAAAACTCTGCGTATTATCTCAATGTTGGTGATAGCAGGTTGTATAGATTAAGAGATGAGTGTCTTGTCCAAATATCTAAAGACCATTCCCTAAGAGAACTAACAGGGGATAACAATCTTCCATCAAATATCATTCTGAATTCCTTTGGTGGAGGCGATAAAGTCTTTGTTGATTTTGCTCCTGTGAGCAAGAGGATATTTGAGGGAGATATTTTACTATTATGCAGTGATGGGTTATCCGATATGCTTACTGATGATGAGATAGAAATGATTTTAAATAGTGGTGAGGATTCTGTGAACAAACTTTTAACTGAGGCAAAAAACAAAGGTGGAGAAGATAATATTTCTATTATTTCAATAACTATTGGCATGAATGGTAACCTTTCATAATCTGTGCCTAAACTATAATCGGTAGAAAAATAATTTGACGGGAAATGAGAAATGTCATAAAATATGGTTAGAAAACAAAGAAAAATGTCCAGTTTACACTTTTTACCTTTTGGTGTCTCCACATCTCCAAATCTGATATGAAACACTTACCTGATTTGATAGAGAGGAGTTAAACTTCTATGAACCCAAAGAAGACTATTTATTTAGATACTTCCGTGCCGAGCGCATATTACGATGAAGAGAAACCAGAAAGAATGAGAATTACATGTGGTTGGTGGAAAAATGAAATGAGGAAGTTTGAAATCCTTATTTCTGAAGTAACAGTGGATGAACTGGAGGCTACTTCTGATATAGACCAAAGGAAGAAATTTGCAGAATTGATAGAGGATATAGAAGTTTTAAAAATAACCGTGGAAAGCCAATCTTTAGCAGAAAAATATGTTAAAAATGGGGTGTTTTCTGTTAAAGACTTTAATGATGCTTTACATATTGCTATTGCTACTGTGGAATTACAATGGAAGAAAATAAGTTATATATCCTCACTTCCAGCGGAATTAAAACCTTTATTCTTCATAACCGTTAAGATTAGAGTCTTTTGGGTTTCGTGAAAAACTTTGTTGACAAATTCTTCTTTTTTTGTTAAGATTGAAATAAGAAAATAGAGAGAGTCAATAAATGAAAAAAGATTTTTTAAGTTGATAATTCATTACAAGTACGATTAATTTGGTAAAGCAAAAGTGTATTATAGTAATAGTGTCTTCTTAAATAGTGAAAAAACAACTACCTGCAAGGTTTTTCAAACCTTGCAGGAGACTTTAAGAGAAGCAGGGAGGAAAATCAATGTCAACAGTAGCCACAGAGGAAGAAAAATGGACATATCAAGATTATGTCCAGTTTCCCGATAATGGGAAAAGGTATCAGATAATTCAGGGGGAGGTTTATATGAGTCCAGCACCAGTTCCGTATCATCAAAGGATTATTAGAAAACTTGGTAAAATTATTGATGAATTTGTTACCAGGAATGATTTAGGGGAGATATTTTATGCTCCTTGTGATGTTCTTCTATCAGATATAAATGTTGTCCAACCAGATATATTCTTTATCTCTAACGAGAATCTGGACATAATCAAGGATAAGTATATAGAAGGTGTACCTGATTTAATTATTGAAATCACCTCTCCTTATACCCAAAAAATAGATAAACTGCTAAAAAAGAGACTTTATGAGACCTATCGGGTTCAAGAATACTGGATAGTAGATGCAGATAAAAAGACACTTCAGAT
>JBFLXS010000169.1 GCA_040755795.1 bacterium
AACTTAACAAAGCAATAGGTTGTTCACCACCTTATTTTCCTTCCTTTGCGTCCTTTGCGAAATCTTCCTTTGCGCTCTTTGCGGTTAAATCTTTATACCTTTAAAAAACTTGAACATCAAGTATAAATAAGGCATGAGAATAATCGTTCCGTTAGGAACATAATATCGGTAGAAATAGATAGACAAATCAATTAGTTCCGTAGGAACGATATATTGGTAGAAAATTTATGGAAAGATGAATTATACAAATACATCATGGGTATTATCAAGAACAGTAACTATTCAGCCACTGATTAACACGGATTAACACGGATAAAGACAGATGTCAGAGGACAGATGAAAGGGGGAAACGGAGAAAGGGAGAAATGGGGAGAAGGAGAGGAGACACGAGGCACTATACCTGAATTTTCAGCCATCAGCCTTGAGCCTAATTACGGACACGGAAAACGGACACGATTCACGAATTTTCAGTGTTTCATCCGTGTCCATCTGTGGCTGAATAGTTACTTTTAGTTTTAAGTTGTAGTTTTGAGCTTTGCGTTTTGAGATTTGAGTTATAGTTATATATTTTTATCTATACCTGAATGGTTACCTTTTTTTTTCATTTTTTTCCTCCCTACGATGGCTTTGCACGAAAAGGGTACTAAAAATCTATGCCCGCACTCTTCACATTCCACATAGGCAAATCCATCCTTTGGCTAACCATACCGCGAGGATTTATCAACTACCTTATCCACCACAAATCTGAAATTACCATAAGTCTTGATTGGTTCCATAATTATGACTACGATTCAAAAACTACAGATAGAAAATTACAATTATCTTAAGAATTGAATATCTTTCCAATCCCATATTCTTTTAGGCTCAATATCTATATTAACTGGTGTAGCATTCCACAGAAAGGCATTCCAGTCGTTAGCACCTTTGAACTGAATAAAAAAACTTAATATTATTAAGCCCATAAAGATAAAATTTAAACATATCTTTATTTTACCTTTTAAAGTATTTAATTTTTTTATAAATGGAATTAATAAATAGATAAAATATGGAATCATATCTGAAAAATGCCGTTGCCCAAAAGCGTGTCCTCCCCACCAGATAGGGAAACGAGATGATATCATAATCCAATGTAAGATTATTATCATAAAAATATATAATGTTAATATATCAAAAGGTTTTTCTTTACTTTTTAATACTAATCCATAAATCGAAAATAATAAAACAGGCGAAAATATAAATAGTCCCCTCGATGGACTCACTAAATTCCCTGATAGTGCTTCAAAAAAATAAGGAGATAAGCATATTTTACTGTCAAGATAGTACGGTGATATAATATTGTGATATATACTAAAATTGTAGATTAGAAATGGTATAGTAATAATAAGTGTCCCCAAAATGTACTTTATAAAATACTTTCTATGGTATAAAAAAATATATGTAGTTATAATAATTATTGATAGACTATTTGTAGGCCGAACGATAAAGGAAAAACTCAATGGTAAGCCTACATATTGGAGTAGATGAGGTTTCTTTTGGGATAATAAAATAATATACAAAGAGATTGTTAATAGTAATATAGATGGACCATGTGGCCATAATGCCCGACTGGCTGTTGACCATGTGGATGTACAAAAGGCAAATATAAAAGTTAACAACAACGAATATCTATTATTTAAATAACCTCTTGAGATTAAATAAATAAATATTGATGCAACGGCTATAATTAGGGAAGCTATCAATATTTCAGCAAATCTACAAACTGCTACACTCGCGATATCCTCACCATGATAATAATAATGAGCTTTTATAATTTCACTTATCTCAGGCGATAAAAACAATGTTAGTATTTTATCAATTAAATAAACAAAAGGAACAGCAATAACAATAGCACCAATTGGATATTTGGTATAATAGTGTCCTTTAATATTTTCTATTCTATAATCTTGCCTTGGCATATATTCATTTAAATCTGTATTGCCTTCTTTAATAATACTTTCTGCCGTAGGTATAATCCAGCTTGAATCAAGTGAAGTAATAACTATACTATAGACATGACTGGTAAATACAACTATAAGAATACTTATAACAATTAAAGTATTTGAGTTTAACTGATAGGAATTTGCTTTTTTGGGCATTTTGGATGTTACCTTCACTTTTGCTCAAGACGGGGATATTTTACCAAAATCTTTCCCTATTGTCAACAAAATTTGATCCACCTGTGAAATATAGCGGTTATTAACTGGAAGTTTACACAGGATAATACCCATAAATAAGGCATGAGAATAATCGTTCCGTTAGGAACATAATATCGGTAGAAATAGATAGACAAATCAATCAGTTCCGTAGGAAACGATATATTGATAGAAAATTTATGGAAAGCCATTTACCGATATATTGTCCCTATGGGACATTATTTGTATTTCTAAGTAAAGTTTTGAATAATAACTGCTATAAATTTCAATGTGGAAAGATTGAAAGAAAGGAGGCATAAAGAGATTTGTTCTGTAACATCTCTCTGCCCTTCGTGCTCTTCGTGGTGAATAGTTACTAATTTTATTCAAATAATTTATCACGGTCTATTCTGTTAGAGGTAGGCTAAAATTTTTGGTGCCGAAGGGGGGATTCGAACCCCCACAGAGTTACCTCCACCAGACCCTGAACCTGGCGTGTCTGCCAATTTCACCACTTCGGCAATATAGGAAGGTAATCGGTTATCAGTCATGCGTCCAACGATAGAATTTAGCGGCGGCGGCGAGGATTGCCACTAAACTTTATGTAACCGTTCAGCCACAGAGGCACAGAGTTCACAGAGAATTAGAGAAATTAGCCACAAATGGACACGAATTATAGCACTTATTAATCGAAATTTGACATAAATATAGCTATGAAATTCCAAATCACAAATTCCAAATTCCAAACAAATTCGAATGACCAAAATTCAAAACATTACCCCCCATAGTTTGGTATTTAGTACTTGAAATTTGGTGCTTATTTGAGATTTGGTGCTTGGGATTTGGGATTTTTCCCTTATCCACTGTGAGTAAAATTTTGACTAATAACTGCTATATTCCCTCTGTGTTCTCTGTGACTCTGTGGCTATATCCCTGAACGGTTACCTTATTTAACTATACATCTGTTCCCAGATAGAGATAAAGGTTTCAACCACCTTTGGGTCAAACTGGGTTCCTGCTTTATTTTTAAGTTCATCTATGGCTACTTCAGGGTCAATTCGCTCACGATAAGGACGCTCTGATGTCATCGCATCAAAGGCATCAGCAACGGATAATATTCGAGCCCCAAGTGGTATTTCTTCTCTTTTAAGTTTATCTGGATAACCTGTGCCATCATAATTTTCGCGATGATGCCGAACTATTTTTGCAACAAACTCCAAAAAGGAAACAGAGGCTAAGACATCTGCACTTTCAGCTGGATAGCGTTTCACCACTTCATATTCTTCATTAGTCAATCCACCAGGTTTCTCCCAGATAGTATTATCAATTCCCATTCTACCAATATCATGTAAAGTTGCGGCGATACCAAGTGTTTTTAATTCATCTTCTGGTAAATTTAACTTTTTACCCATCATTTCAACATAATGTCTTACCCTTGAAGAATGTCCTCTTGTATAGTTACTCCTGGCATCAATAGCATCCGCTAAGGTACAAATAGTATTGATATAAATCTTTTCAAAATCCTGATATGACTTTTTTAGGTGTTCCTGCTCACTTTCGTGTAATGAATGAGTTTTTTTTAATTCTTCAGTATAATTCACTGCTTCTTGATGAAAAGACTTTAATCTTTCCACCAATTCTGGAACTGGAGTTGTCTTTTCTTTTTTCATCCTATTTCACCTCCAGAACAACGGGGTTTTGCTTTCTGACTTCTGTCTTCTGTTATTCTTTCCAATAAAGGATTCTCACACAACCTTCACATCTAACAAGATGTGAACCAGATTTTACTTCATTGATTACCTGTGGAGGCAGTTTTATAAAACATCCCTGGCAGGCATTATCTTTAACCTGAACTACAGCTAAATTATTTTTATGTGCCCGAATTTTTTCATAAAGTGCTAATGTCTCTTTTGCTATCTTTTCAGATATCTCATCTCTATCTTTAGTCACAGAGTTTAATTTATTGGTATTTAATTCAATTTGTCGATTAGTTTCTTGTTCTTCCTTTTTAAGTTCAACTAATTCCTTTTCTAATTCAATAGTTAAAGAACTAATTTTATTAACTAAATTATCATTTGCATCAAAC
The DNA here is from genome assembly GCA_040755795.1 of bacterium. Classification (NCBI taxonomy): domain Bacteria; species bacterium. The sequence continues at coordinate 4,258 of JBFLXS010000169.1, forward strand.
AGTTTGAGAATATCTTCCTCCACTCTACCTTTTTCTTCCTCTGCTTTTTTTATCTCACTATCTAAAGAAACCATTTCTTTTTGTGTTTTTACCTCGTATATTCTTGCTCTAAATTTTTTCAATTCATCTTCTATGGTTTGTAATCTTCTTTCTTTGGTTCTTAGTTCTTTTTCTACATTTTCTTTATCTTTTCTTTTTTGATTCAATTCATTTTGTCTGGCATGGTAGGATTGTTTCCATTGTTCTACCTTCGTGGGTAAATTTTTAATTATTTGATTTAATTCAAAAATAGCGGTATCTTTATTTTGGAGGCTGACTAAAAGTTGTATCTGCTCATTCATTCTCTATCTCCTAAATACCTGGTAACTAATTACCAGTCACCAGTTACCAATTACCAGTTACCAATTACCAGTTACCAATTACCAGTTACCAAAACTGGTGGGCGGTACAGGGGTTGAACCTGTGACCTCATGCATGTGACGCATGCGCTCTCCCAATTGAGCTAACCGCCCTAATTTGGTGATTGGTAACTCGTAATTGGTTAAATGGTAATTACCACTCACCAGTTACCAATTACCCAAAATGGTGGGCCCACAAGGATTCGAACCTTGGACTCCCGGATTATGAGTCCGGAGCTCTAACCGCTGAGCTATGGGCCCACATCTATAATTATACGATACATAGTTATTTTTGTCAAATAATTTCTTTACTCGGATGTAATGGGTCAGTCTTCTTTGTTCCTCTGCGTCTCTGCGGTAAATTATCACCTACACGGTTACTTTTACTCTAAATAATCTTTTAATTTTCTACTTCGAGTTGGGTGGCGGAGTTTTCGTAATGCCTTTGCCTCTATCTGCCGAATTCTCTCCCGGGTAACATTAAACCTTTCTCCGACTTCTTCTAATGTTCGCGGGGAACCATCTTCTAACCCAAATCGTAATCGTAGAACCCTTTCTTCCTGAAGAGAAAGTGTTTTTAACACCTTTCTTAATTGGTCTTGTAGTAAGGCAAAAGTAGTTGCAATTACAGGGGATTCAACTGATTTATCTTCTATAAAATCACCTAAATGACTATCTGATTCCTCTCCAATTGGTGTTTCTAAAGAAATTGGGTCTTGAGCAATTCGTAAAATACCCCGCACTTTATTTGCTGGCCAATCTAATCCCTCTGATATTTCTTCTGGTAGAGGTTCGCGACCTAATTTCTGTATCAATCGTCTTGATTCCTTAACCACCTTATTTATCTGCTCAACCATATGCACCGGGATGCGAATAGTTCTTGATTGGTCGGCAATAGCTCGTGTAATTGCCTGCCTAATCCACCAGGTAGCATAAGTAGAAAATCTATATCCTTTCTTATATTCAAATTTTTCCACAGCCTTAATTAATCCCATATTCCCTTCTTGAATTAAATCAAGGAAAGATAATCCCCAATTAATATATCTTTTAGCAATACTCACGACTAATCTTAAATTTGCACTTACCATTTCTTCTTTAGCCTCTTCTATTAGTTTTTCGCCTTCCTTAATCTTTTCACCAATCTCAACTAATTTTTCAATGGAATCATCCATAATCTCAGTTTCAATTTGTTTCAGTTTTCTATGGTACTTCTTAATCTGGGTTTTTATTTCATCAATTTTTTTCTCATCAGATATATCCTTTAATCTATTTTCATATTCATCTATTTTCTCTTTAATCTCAGAAATATTTTGTATTATCTTCTTTATCTTATTTGCAATTCCTTGAATTAAATTTCGATGAAGATTCGCCTTTTGTAAAATACTTTTAATTCTTTCTTTTCTTTTTAAATCAGTTTCTTTATCTATCTTATTCAATAAATTTTTAATTTGTGTTGCCAAACGGGCTCTTTTTGCTGGAGATAATTCATCTTGCTCTCCGCCTTCAATATTCTCACTAATTCTTCTTTCTCCCCTATCTAATCGAATGGCAATTTTTCGTAATTCCTGTATAATTATACTACTATCTAAAACCGCCGCTATTAGTTTTTCCCATCCTAATTCCATTTTCATCGCCATTTTAATTTCTTCTTCTGATGAAAGTAAATTTACTTTCCCTATATCTCGCAAATAAGCCTTCACCGGGTCTTCAACAAATCCTTCTGTTTCTGGAAGTTCAAATGATAGTTTTTTACCTTCTTCATCCTTTTCAGGCAAAAATTCATCTACGATAGATATTCCTTGCTCGGCTAATTGAAAAAAAAGATTCTCCATCTGTTCTGGACTAATATCATCCGGAAGCATCTCATTTATCTCATCATAAGTTAATTCTCCTTTTACCCTACCTGATTCAATAATCTGTTCAATTTCATCTACAAACTGATTTTTTTTCAATCCTTATCGCCTCCTCTATAAAGAAGAACGCTCTCGGATAAAATTAAGCGGTAATTTTATTAGCCTTTGCACACCGCAAATTTTTCCTTCACCCCCACTTTTTAAGTAGAGAGTAGAGAGTAGAAAGTAGGAATTTTGTTTTATTTACTTCCTATTTCCCATTTCTTACTTCCTATTTTTATCCGAGAGGCTTCAAGAAAAGAAGTTAACGCTGAGTTCAGCGGCGGCGGGAGGATTGTCACTAAACTTTATAAGCACGATTACTCCTTCAGATACTACAAAACTTTCAATCACGGCACAATCCGCCGCCGTCCACTGCAACGCCTGGTTAGGCATACATTACCTTATTTGTCAAGGAACTGCCCGTTATTAAATTCCCCACGATATCTTCAGGTTAACTTCATGCGATTATTAGCCTGTTTTCTCACACTTATCTTTGTTTTGTACATCGGGTTGTTCTGGAACAATGACATTAAAACCCTCGTCTTTGACAAGTTGACTCGCCATCGTATCAGAACAAACAAACCGAGTATCTTGTTCACAATAGGTTGTCAAAAAGGCAAATTGTAGACTATCCAGAGTCTTTAAACCATGCTGTTCACCAAAACGACAGAGTAAATTATCTGCTTCCTCAATGACCAATGAAGAAAATTTGAGCACATCATAGCGTTGTTCCAAATCTTCCTGAAATTTTGTTAGGAGCGACTGAAGTGTGTCGAGCGTAATTGCCTGCTCACGATATTTTCGCATTACGGTGGCTATGAATTCGATACGGCTTAACTCAGAAATTGCAATTGGCTCATCACCTTTATAGATAACAAGTACTCTGTCTGTTCCGTCTTCACGATGGTAAATCTTTACTAATGCTGAGGTATCGAAATAATAATTCATATCCGTTCCATTCGGTCTTCTTTTACCGTCTCAGACCAACATTCGTGTGAAGAACTGGTCATAGTTAAAATATCATCAATCGTCATCCGGTTTTTTTGTGGTCGTGCAATTTGCTTAAGATGTTGAATGAGTTGTATTTGCTCATACAATAACCATAATTCATCACTTTTCATCATTGTCATCGCGTGATAAATTTTTTCTTTGAGTTTCATAAGCAGACTCCTTATTTTTGGTAATTGGTAACTGGTGAATGGTAATTAGTTACCAGTTACCATTTAACCGATTACTTACTTTATAATTTCGTGAAGCCCTATTATCTGTTCACCCCCCTGGCGAACAAGCAACGGATGGACACAATGTTATCTCCTCCAAAATCATAAATGCCTAACAATGAATTGAGGTGGCCGGGTTTGTCAAGACCATTTTTACTCTTTTTTTAGATGCATTGGGTATACCTCAAAGGGTAACGGAAGGAGCCCGTAGGGCGACTGGAGTTACCCTTTGACCAACCTCGCAAAACATC
>JBFLXS010000170.1 GCA_040755795.1 bacterium
AAGTGCTGACATAGGTTATCCTTCTGAGGTTGACGATAATGATGGTTCAGAATCACCACCTTGTGCAAATTGGAACATTACCACTACTGGTGCAGTAACATTTAAACTGGGTGATGTTGGACCTAATACAGAGGGAAGATTATTCTTTAGAGTATACATCAAGTAGTTAAGAGTAGAGAGTTAATAGTTGAGAGTTTTACCAGAGACTTTTGAGCTTTCTCTTGAAAAGGAATCCCAGATTTATCTGGGAGGGTGTTAAGTAGAAACTTTAAAAATGCATAACTTATAATGCTCTACTTGTGTCTACGGTAGGAGAGATATAGGTGTATCCCCAAAAAGGGACAAAAGTACCTGAAAAAGTATACTTGTGTTCAGAAAAGGCTTGAAGTGTCTTTTAGAAGCTACCATTGTGTCTGTAAGAGGATGTAATGAAGGAAAAAGGGAAAAAGATGAAAAAATTCCCCTTTTCCCTAATTTCCCATTTTCCCTTACACACAGAGAGTAGAATGTTTATCCGTTTAACCCCTTATAAATAAAAGGGATAACATATTTTGCCATTCAAAAAAGAAAGGAGGTAGATAAAAAATGGCAATTTCAAAAAAACAAAATGGGCAAAATCTTAAAAAGAAAGGAGGTGATAAGAAAATGCAAAATGCAAAAAGCAAAATGCAAAAAGGGCTCTTATTAGCAATGCTAACCTTAGGGCTGATGATGGTTTTAGCACCAAAGACAGTTAATGCACAAGTAGGGACGAGTGGTACGACTGCAAATACACAGATACTTAACATGGCAACTGCTACCTATGTAATAGGTGGTAACACCAGAACTACCACGACGAATATCTCTATCACAGTAGGACAGATATATGGTGGTAGCTGGACTGTCTCTGCAGATCAGTATGGAGTACCAGGAGGTACAGTAGATTACATCTATGAGCTGAAGAATAGAGGAAATGCCGCAGATACATTTAACTTGACCTTAGGTACTACCAGTTTGCCAGGTAATTGGACTGCCGAGATTCGAGTAAATAGTGTGGCGACAACTACTATTACATTAGCTGAAGATGCTGTTGGCACATTTGCCGTCAGAGTATCAATACCAGGTACTGCACAAAATGGTGATACAGGTACAGTAAGTATAACAGCAACTACTACCAATGATGGTGGAACATACACGGTTGGTGAGTGGATATACGGTGGATTAGACTTGCTCAGCGACACAAGAACAACTACAGCACAAGCAGCAGTGATAACTCTGACAAAGACTATTTACTCATATGGGACACCGACAGGATATGGTGGTAGTAACTCATATGTACCAGGTGGGACAATCACTTACATGATTACCTACCGCAATGAGGGTGCAGCAACAGCAACAGATGTGACAATTACTGATATAATCCCAGCTCATACGAGGTATGCTACGGAGACAATGAGGATAGGTACTTCAGGCGATACATATGAGAGTGCTGAATATGATGAGGCTGATGATGATGATGATGGAGAAACACTACCTTGTGCAAATTGGAACATTACCACTACTGGTGCAGTGACATTTAAACTGGGTGATGTTGGACCTAATACAGAGGGAAGATTATTCTTTAAGGTATACATCAAGTAGTTAAGAGTAGAGAGTTAATAGTTGAGAGTTTTACCAGAGACTTTTGAGCTTTCTCTTGAAAAGGAGTCCCAGATTTATCTGGGAGGGTGTTAAGTAGAAACTTTAAAAATGCATAACTTATAATGCTCTACTTGTGTCTACGGTAGGAGAGATATAGGTGTATTCCCAAAAAGGGACAAAAGTACCTGAAAAAGTATACTTGTGTTCAGAAAAGGCTTGAAGTGTCTTTTAGAAGCTACCATTGTGTCTGTAAGAGGATGTAATGAAGGAAAAAGGGAAAAAGATGAAAAAATTCCCCTTTTCCCTAATTTCCCATTTTCCCTTACACACAGAGAGTAGAATGTTTATCCGTTTAACCCCTTATAAATAAAAGGGATAACATATTTTGCCATTCAAAAAAGAAAGGAGGTAGATAAAAAATGGCAATTTCAAAAAAACAAAATGGGCAAAATCTTAAAAAGAAAGGAGGTGATAAGAAAATGCAAAATGCAAAAAGCAAAATGCAAAAAGGGCTCTTATTAGCAATGCTAACCTTAGGGCTGATGATGGTTTTAGCACCAAAGACAGTTAATGCACAAGTAGGGACGAGTGGTACGACTGCAAATACACAGATACTTAACATGGCAACTGCTACCTATGTAATAGGTGGTAACACCAGAACTACCACGACGAATATCTCTATCACAGTAGGACAGATATACGGTGGTAGCTGGACTGTCCCGGCAAATAAGGATGGTATACCAAATGGTACGGTAGAGTATGTCTATGAGTTAATGAACAAGGGAAATTACGCAGATACCTTTAACTTAACCTTAGATACTACCAGTTTGCCAAGTGGTTGGACTGCCGAAATTCGAGTAAATGGTGTTGCGACAACTACTATTACATTAGCTGAAGATGCAGTTGGCACATTTGCAGTAAGAGTATCAATACCAGCTACGGCAACAAATGGTGAGAAAGGTACGGTAAGTATAACAACAACTACTACTGACGATGGTGGTACATACACGGTTGGTAATTGGATATACGGTGGATTAGACTTGCTCAGCGACACAAGAACAACGACAGTGATGGCAGCAGTGATATCTCTGTCTAAGATTATTTACTCTTATGGGACACCAACAGGATACGGAGGTAGTAACTCCTATGTCCCAGGTGGGACAATCACTTACATGATTACCTACCGCAATGACGGTGCAGCAACAGCAACAGATGTGACAATTACTGATATAATCCCAGCTCATACCACTTATGCTACGGAGACAATGAGAATAGGGACTTCAGGCGATACCTATGAAAGTGCTGACATAGGTTATCCTTCTGAGGTTGACGATAATGATGGTTCAGAATCACCACCTTGTGCAAATTGGAACATTACCACTACTGGTGCAGTAACATTTAAACTGGGTGATGTTGGACCTAATGCAGAGGGAAGATTATTCTTTAGAGTATACATCAAGTAGTTAAAAGATGAGGGTTCAAAAAGTCATAACTGGTGTATGCGGTATCAAAACTATAGTTGTGTCCAATTTGTAGAGAGATTAGTGTGCGTAAAAATAGTATTGTAGATCGAGATTTATATTCAAGACAAAAAGAAAACTGTGTTCTTTAGACTACATCTTGGAAGGATAAAAGTGTTTTTTAAATAGTCTACTTGTATTTTGAAGTGTCTTTATATACTATTATTGTATCAAAGAATCCTCAACAAGTTGAGGCATCCAACTTTCTATTGTGGGGACGCCCAATCTTGTATGGAAGAGGGAATGCATACTGATGATTTAAAAAATTTATCAGTGTTAATCTGTTTATCTGTGATTAAATTTTTTACAATGCCTGAAAAAGGATAGGTTAAAGAAAATGAAAAAGACAAAATTCTATCAGGTAATGATAACTATTTGTACTATATTAGTGTCTTTGCAAGATTCTATTGTATCTGCTCAGCTTACTCCAGCAGGAACTATCATTACCAATGGTGGAGATAGTGTTATCTTAAGTTATAATAATAAAGAACATAATGTCTGCAATGTTGTAAGTTTTCCAGTAGGACAGGTATATGAACTCTCACTTACTAACCTCACAGGTGTAGGTCTAAGTATTTCTCCTGGAAAGACAGTTTATTATGGTTATACAGTGAAGAATACAGGAAATGGAACTGATACTATACACTTATCATGTGAGATAACCCAAGGTTCTGGAGGAACCTGGACTGCACTATTAGTTTCATCTAATCCAGGAACCGGTTCTATTCCTCCTTCTATAAATATTCCTCCAGATACTACTTATTCTTATTATATCAAAGTTACCTCTCCTATAACTTCAACTCCAGAAGACTACTGTGTTATCAAAGCAATAGCAAAGAATTCTTATTATCATACCCATAACAGTAGTGATGGTTGGCCAATAGGAGCAAGTGCTGATATTCAAACTGATGCTATAACTACCACGGTATCACCCATAGGTATTATAAGTAAAATAGTGTTAAGTACTAATATTACAACAATACCAGTGGATGCACCACTAACCTTATTTACTATTCAGACTCAAGATGAGTATAATAATCCTGTTAATGTTGGTACTGATACTTTAATTTGTTTAAATTCTACCTCTCCAACGGGTAAATTTGCTACTTCAACTATAGGGCCATGGGATGATACACTATCAGTTATTATTCCTAATGGAAGTAATACTGTCAGTTTCTATTATAAAGATACCAGTAATGGTACCTTCATCATTACTGCTACAGAATATCCAGATATGGGTTGGACCGATGGCAAAAGACAGATAGTCATTGTTGTAGGAGACCTTAGCAAAGTAACTAATTATCCCAATCCATTTGATATGACGACAATCAACAGTATCTCTATTGGACCATTACCACTTAATACACAGGTTAAAATATATACCTTAGATTTGAGATTAGTTCGGACATTATACGAGCAAAATGGAGAGGTGATTTGGGATGGTAGAAATGAATCAGGAGAGAAGGTAGCAAGTGGAATTTACATATATTTAGTTGAGTCTGATAAGGGACATAAGGTCGGTAAGATAACCTTAATAAAATAAATTATTAAAAGGGGGTTTTTAAAATGAGTAGAATAGTAATTTGTTGTATGTTAGTAATATTGCTTTTAGTATCAGAAACTTATGCTGGGAGTGCTGGTAGTACTGGAGGAGCTTTTTTAAGGATTGGGATGGATGCAAGAGCAATTGGTATGGGTAGCGCATTTACCTCAATAGCAGATGATGTAAGTAGTATCTATTGGAATCCTGCGGGGTTGAGCGAGTTAAAATATAAAGAGGCATTATTTATGCATACCCAATGGGTGACAGATATTAAAAGTGAGTATTTAGCTCAAGCTCAACCACTTAAACATGGTGGTTATGGATTTAGCCTGCTATATTTATACACAACTGATATAAGACGTAATAAGTTAGGAAAAGAAAGTGGTAGTTTTAATAATTATGACTCCTGCGTTACATTAGCATACGGTTATAAGCTAAATTCTAATATTTCATTAGGCTTAAGTTCAAAAATTATCTCTTGCTGTCTTGATACTACCAAAGCAAATTCCTACTGTATAGATATTGGTGGATTATATAAAAGAGATAATTTAAGATTAGCTGCAGTAATACAAAATTTAGGTTTAGGAATGAAATTTCGAGATGAAAATGACCCTATGCCAATTAATTTTAAGTTAGGTGCGGGATATAAATTATTAGATAAATCCCTTACCTTATCAGTAGATATTGATAAACCCATAGATGATAACATTAGCATTAATTTAGGTGCAGAATATTCATATAAAGATACAATTATAGGCAGGATAGGATATCAAATAGGTAGAGATGTAGGAGATTTAAGTACAGGTATAGGATTTAAATTCAGGGATTATAAATTAGCTTATGCCTTTGTACCCTATGATAAATTGGGTAATACTCATCGCATTTCACTTACTATGCAATTTACTCCTAAAATAGAAGAAAAACTACCTATCCCCAAAGTTCCAAAACCTACACCTGTTCCAGAAGCAATAGAGATACAACCGACTGTGATTGTTTATAGTTGGAGAGGTATAATAACACCAGATGGAGATGGGATTGAGGATACGGTTACTTTTAATCTTAGAGTTGGAGGATTTAAATGCCCAATAGAAATATGGGAATTAAATATTACTACTACTGAAGATAAATCAGTCAAAATATTTGTTGGGTCAGGAAAACCGCCATTTACTATTGTATGGGATGGCAGAAACAATGAAGGTCAAATAGTACCTATTGGAACATATTTCTATATTTTATATATAAAAGATAGTGCTGGTAATAAACTTTGCTCAGATAAACAGAGAGTTATAATAAGATAGAAACATTATCTACTTCAACTGATAGAAAATTGCTTTTTGATTGTTTTGGGTATTATATCCATTTGTGGGCCTTTATTTCCGTAGATTGCATCTACGGTTATTTAAAATTCGACGCTTTCAGCGTCAATAACCTAAAACCTAACCGCACAGGTCGAAATTTTTCCACCTGTGCGGTTAAATGTAAAATGGATAATGTAAAATGAAAATGTATAACTGAAAGGTAATGAGTCTTGCGAAGTACTAAAATTTCCCATTCTTCATTTCCTGTTTTACATTTTACATTTATTTTTCCTTTGCGTCTCTGCGATGAATTAGTCTAATCGCACAGGTCGAAATTTATTCTGACAGGGAACTATTCAATAAACTGGTCTTGTGTCTGCCTCCTCTTGCAAAAAGAATATTCCATATCCTCATCTGGGAGGGAGGAGAACATAAACTTGAAAACCTTGAGAAACACCTTAACATAAGAATAGTAAAAGGAGACAGACGCTACTATCAGAATCCAGCAGAAAGTATCGAAAGCGATTATCTGCTATTTCCAATTCACTCAACCTATGATTATACCTATAATTATCCCTCAACGAAGTTGTCATTCTATCTTCCTGAGTCATTAAGAAAAATATTTGTAACTATTCAGCTTCCATTTTTTTCCTTTTAACACTGAAAGTGTTAAATTTCACATAACCGTAGATATAATCTACGGAAAAAGACTGGTGAGCACTACTCGACCCTGAAAGGGTCGAATTTTATCCATCGCCTAAAATTCAACCCTTTCAGGGTTGAGATGTCGTAGATGTTTCGTTTCCGCAGGTTTCTCCTGCGGTTATGTAAAATTTAAACCTTTCAGGTTTGATAAAAAAAGATAGTTAAAAAATGACGAAACTACACTGGTGAATAGTTACAAAATTTCAACCTGTGAAATAGGTCGAAAAATTTATTGACAAAGATAGAAGTTTAGTATATACTTATAGATGATGAAGAAGAAATGGCATCCGTATTTCTCAAATGTATTAAAACATCTACTCGAACCTAAAGGGTTTAGTGTTGAAACAGAGGTTGAGGTTGGCAAAATGCCATTAAGGATAGATATTGTGGTCATTAAAAAGGGCAAGGATGCGGATGTTAAATCTTTACCTCTTGTATTCCAATCATTTACTGATTATAATGTTATTGAATATAAATCACCTGGGGATAGATTCACTCGGAATGATTTTGACCGATTATTTGCTTATGTGCTATTATTTAAGATAAAAAAGAATATAGAATGGCGAAGACAAATAAATGTTTATGCACTTTTAAGCGGTGGTATAAAGGGAATAGAGGATTATATTCGTGGTAATGGACATAAACTCGCAAAGATAAAGGAAGGGCTTTATTTTGCGGATTTTGGGTTTAATTTTTATTTAATTCAACTTGATAAATTAGAAATGATAAATGAGAATTATGGATTGATACTTTTTACATCAGGGGATAAAATTAAGGAGTTAGCCAGGGAGATAGGTAGTAAAGGAGATAGTGTATCAAAGTTAGATTTATTAGAGTTGCTCGAAACAGGATTATATTTACATCCTGACGAATTTAAAGAGGAGGTAAGATTAATGCCACAGACATTAGCCGACAGGCCTGACATAATCAGTGAGTTAGCAGAAATAGTTGGGGTAGATAAATTTGTGCAGGGAATTGGTGAAGAGAAGGTAATTCGCAGTCTTGGAAAAGAGAGGGTAATTCGTAGCCTTGGCGAAGAAGAGGTGATTCGCAGCCTTGGTGAAGAAAATTTATTGAAAAATTTTATAAATCTTTTAGGCAAAGAGAAGATAAAAAAGATGTTAGAAGGATAAAGAATTTTTGTAACCGTTCAGGCTATATATCAAAAGTGGTAACTATTCAGCATACCAAGCAAGTAGGAAGTAGGAAGTAGGAAGAGGGGAAAATACTTCATACTATTTTACTCTTAATTGATTTGATTAAACCTATAAGCATCCTACTCACTTCTTCAGATATAT
>JBFLXS010000171.1 GCA_040755795.1 bacterium
ATGAAGCTGTCGTCACCAACATGGAAGGAGAACCTGCTGAAATTATGAAATTCTATGATGATAGGGCTAATGTCGAGAACAAAATAGATGAACTCAAAGATGGTTTTGCTGTAGAAGAAGCATCTCAACATCTTAATCCTATCTCTTTTCTATCCGTTATCTAATTCCCTTCATCTTCTCCTTAATTCTCTCCCAAATTTGTCAAAATAGCCTTCTTTTTCACCCCCATCTCCCCTTTTTACTCAGATACTTGCCGATTTCAGGTTGAAACCTCATTAACTTCCTTAATCACAGTGACCATTTCTGTCGCCCCCCGTGCGGAGGTGTGGATTGAAACCATATTCTCACCCCCTTATATTTACACTCCTGAGTCGCCCCCCATGCGGGGGCGTGGATTGAAACTTTTCGACCTGTGAAATAGGTCGACCTGGAAAAACAAAATTATACCACACTACCTGGTGTCCGAAAAGGAGATAGGGAGATTAAGTGAGTAAGCGGATTTAGCAGATTGAGCGGATTTTTTTATTTTTTTCCGCTCAATCCGCTTACAATAAAAAATGTAATCTGTTTAATCATCTTACAAAAAAATTCGACTTGTTTTTATTGACAGACATCATTTTATGGTATCTTAAAGACAGAGGACAGAAGACAGAGAATAAGTCATAAGTCGTAAGACATAAGACTTACGACTTATGACATAAGACAGCAGGTAGCAGAAGTGTTCTGGATTTCAATCCTGCTACAAGAGGAGTATTAGTGTTCAAAAAGCAATTAAGAATCTATCCTTTTTACTACCAATAAGTTATATCCAAAGTAAATTCAATATTCAGGGTTTGACCCTAATTCTTTACTCTAATTCTTTACTAATCCGTTCCACCTTCCAATAAATGAGTTGCGAAGCTATGCCTTAGGGCATGAAATGAAATATCTTTTTTGATTCCTACCTTTTCACAGACACTTACAAAAATTTTGTCTGCTGTTCTTGTGGATAAATATTGCCCTTCTCTTGCTCCTTCAAAGAGCCATTTCTGGGGTCTATATTTCTTCCAGTATTCACGCAATGCTTCTACAACTGTTTCAGATAGCAAAGTGTACCTTTCTTTTCTCCCTTTTGACCCTTTTATATATGTAAAAGGTGACAGTTTGCATAACTATCTATTGTTCAAAGAGTTACAAATTAATTATCTCCTTCTAAACAACTGTCTCTTTCCCTCTCATTATTATACTTCTTAAGTTCCCATCTTGTCAACTGGATTTTTTGAGCTTACACTGACTTAAGAGTAAGTCTACCACAAAATAATTATATCGTCAATATTTTTGTCGTAACCTTATGTTTTCCTGATAATTAGATAAACTGTCACCTTTTACCGAAGGGGCATTTTGGCTTCAGCCGTTCATCCGCTGATAGCCAAAGTGACGCAGAGCCACTTCCGATTACAACAAAAAACTTCCGGACTACATCTGGCTGAAGATCTTCGCTCATCCGCATCCCCGACCCGCAAGCGGGTGCCCCGCAAAATGCGAACCCGAAGGGATTCGAGCTCTGCGTCATTTTGGTTATCGGTTAGGCTAAGAGAAGTGCGATAGCATTTGGATGTCAATCTTTTAGCTTGTGTTATCTGCCGTTGGCAGGCATTCCTCTCAAATAAACAAGTAAATTTCAATATTCAAGGTCTGATCCCATCCCTTTACGGCGTGAAGGTGAAGGTTTCGATGTCGGTCGTTAAGTGGTCGCCAGTGATGGGATGGAGTAGTCTGCCCAGAACTTCATATAGCCCTGCTGGCTCACTACCAGTAAAGGTGTAGGTAAGAAGATTTAATGGACCAATCCCGCCTGCAGGAATAGTAATATTATACATATTTATCAACGAAATATAGTCACCCGTAGGTAACTTTATACAAACCTTTGCATCCACCGTTGTAGCAGAACCTGGATTATCTACCCTGACATCTATCCTTGCCGTCTCGCCGGTGGTAAATGTGTCCTGGTTTAAGATAATATCAATAGCAAATGATGGGGAAAATGTCCCTCTTTTATAATAAATCTCTTCATTTCCATCTCGGTAACCGTTCAGGGCTATACATTAGAAGTGTAAACAAGGAGAAATGGGGAAAAGGGAGAATTGGAGAAATGGCTTAAACTTTTTCTTGCTCCACCTTTCGGACATCAATTCTGGTGTCGTGTTGAGTAAGTTTTGCACGGGGCATCATCAGGTTTCGTAACCTGCAAACGGATAGTTACCAGAATCAAATTCCGTGCATTATTTGTTCAACACGACACTAACTTTTTATGGACATTAATACAGGCATTAATAATCTTATCAGTTAACTCTTCTTTTCTCCACTTCTCCATCTTCTCCCTTTCTCCTTATTTTTATCCTACCTGAACTCTTACTGATTTTAGATTGAAAACAACCCTGACCAATCTAAAATCGGCAATCAAAAATCAATAAGGAGGTATATCTCAATGAAAATCTTAAAGAAAAACAAAGGGTTGAAACTATGGGTGTTGTTAATATGGCTATTCTTGATGACAAACATAACTTTTGGTGCTGAACCTGTCTGGGGACCAGATGTCCGACTGACTAATAATTCAGATTTGTCTGAGTATCCTGCGATTATCTCAGATGCAAATGGGATACATATAGTCTGGACGGATGATCGAGATGGGTAACCGTTCAGCCACAGAGGCACAGAGTTCACAGAGAATTAAGGAAATTAACCACAAATGCACACGAATTAACCTTTGACATCCCATAAATGTAGTGCGAATCTTTAGGTTCACCTTCCTGCTTGCCAGAAGCGAGGCTAAAGCCTCGCACTACAAATCTTTTTGTGCATTCGTGTTCATTCGTGGTTATATATTCCCTCTGTGTTCTCTGTGACTCTGTGGCTATATCCCTGAACGGTTACCCCATCTTTCCCTTTTCCCTTATTTACACTTGATTGTTGCCGTTGACTAACTTTACAGATAGAACTTTTGACACGCCGGGTGTTTCCATTGTGATGCCATAGAGGGTAGAAACATTGCTGATGGTTAATTTATTGTGGGTGATAATCAGAAATTGTGTCTTTTGAGAAAAGGACTTGAGTAATTTGTTAAACCGAAGAATATTCGCCTCATCTAAAGCCGCATCTACTTCGTCTAAGACACAAAAAGGACTGGGTTTATACAGAAATATGGCAAATAATAGACAGATGGAGACTAATGCCTTTTCACCTCCAGATAAAAGTGACATACTTTGCAGGCGTTTGCCGGGTGGTTGAACATTTATCTCTATCCCCACTTCTTCTGAAGAAGCACCATTGGTTAATCTTAAAGTGCCCATTCCTCCTTCAAATAAACTCTTAACAATCTCTTCAAAATTGGCTTTAATTTGAGAAAATGTTTTATCAAATAGTTCCTGTGATGTTGTATCGATTTGCTGAATCAAGTTTTGTAAATCCTGTTTGGCATTAATTAAGTCCTCGCGCTGGGAATTTAAGAATTCAAATCGTTTGTTTATCTCCTCGTATTCTGCTGGCGCCATTAAATTTACCTCTTTATATGCCTCTAATTTTTGTCTGGATTTCTCTATCTCTTCTAATAATTCCTGTTTAGATATGGTCATATTCGGTTCTTTATCCGGTGAAATAGAGAATTTATATTCTTGTAATAAATGGTTGGTGATATTTTCCATCTTTAATTTATGTTCTGTAGATTGTAGTTCAATCTGATGCAAACTATTTTTTGTATCATTTTCCTTCTGCTGGGTAGTTTTAATCTCTTCTTCTATATTTAAAATAGCCTGCTGTAACAATTGGTCTTCATCCTGAAGTTTATTTAAGATTATATCCCCTTCTTCTTTCTCTTTAATCCTGTCTTCAATCTCTTTTTCATAATCAATTTCCCTTTTTGTCTCTCGTTCTTTTTCCTTAAGTAGCCAATTTGTCTCTTCATTTAATCTATCTATTTCCTTTTCTAAATCTTTTAGACTATCCTTCAACCTATTTATCTGCAGGGTCAGACTCTCTTCGAGTTGTGTCAATTGAGCAAACTTGACCCTGATTTGAGTTACAGTGGTCATTTTATCCTTTAAGATAGCTTCTTTTGTCTTGACTTCCTGAACAAGTGCAGAAATAAACGATTCATTCTGGACATTGGTAGTATTTTTAGTCTCCTCTTCACTTTTTAGTTCTTTAATCTTCTCATTTAGTTCAATCAGTTCCTGGTGCAAATTGCTTTTTTCCTCTTTTAATGAAGTCAGTTGTCTTAAATTTTCTTCTTTAATCTCACCTGTTTGAGAAAAATCGCGTTTTAAATTAGAGACGATAATTTCTTGTGAATGAATATTTACCTGGAGATTAGTCAAATCAAGCTGTATGGATGATAATTCAGTTTGTTCTTTTAATTTCTTCTCCTCTAACTCTTTCAATTGAAGCTCAATGTTACTTAGTTTTTTAGTCAATTCCATAATCTGTTTTTTGCGATTGATTAAACTTTCGCCTGAAATTTTAGGTAATCCGCCTTGAATAATGCCATTAGAGTCTATCAACTCGCCGTCTAAGGTTGCTATTCGAAGATGCTGTGATGAGTTTTTAATAATTTTAGTGGCTGTAGGTAGGTCTTTGGCGACTAATACATTTCCCAGAAGATACTCAAAGGCAGGTTGAAATTTTTTATCATAATTGATTAAGTCCAAAGCCCAGCCTTCCACCCCCTTACCCCCGCCAGCGGGGGATATCCTCCCCCTTAATCCCCCTCCAGCGGGGGACATCCACGGGGCTTTAACCTCCTCTAACGGAATAAAGGTAACTCGTTGTGCTTTTTTCTCTTTAAGAAATGGGATTATTTGTTCTGCCTGAGTAGTAGTGTTAAGGATTACTGCTTGAATATTTTCTCCCAGACTTACCTCGATTGCCTTTTCGAATCTATGGTCAAAATCTATCAAATCAACCACAACCCCTGCAATTTCAGGGAGTAGGTTGGTTGAAGTAAGAATTGTTTTGACACCGGGTAAGTAACCATCTAATTTTTTCTGTAATTCCTGCAGAGTAGATAGTCTGCCAGATATAACCTTCATCTCTTCACGCAGTGTATTTATCTGTGAATCAGTTTTATTCACTTCTTGAGTTGTTATCTCTTTTTTAGATTGTGCTTGAGCCAATCTTTTCTTCAGATTAATTATTTTATTCTCTTCTTCGTCTATCTGTTTTTTTAGTTTATCCAGGTTTTTTTCAATAGTCTCTTTTTTAAAGGTAGTCTTTTCTTCTTCCTCCATTAGTCGTTGCATCCTGAGTTTTATATTCTTTTGTTCTATTTGTGCTTGACTTAACTGATTGCGGATATGGGCAAGTTGATTTAAAAAGTCAATCATTTCAATCTTTGCCTCTTCTAATTGAGTAGTTTTTTTCTCTTTTTCTTGTTCTAATTCAGACAGAATAGTTTCTTGTTGGGTTAAATTTTGTAGGGTTTGTTCTAATTCTTTTAATGCCTCCTCTTTATTCTTTTCTTCGGTAGTAATTTCCTTACTTAAATTATCAATCTTGTCTTTTGATGACTTGATTTCCGTATCAATCCGAGCCAATTGTGAATCAATATTAGCCTCTTTCTCTTTCTGTTGTAGAAGTTGTCCATTTATCCTTTGAATCTCCTGGGCTAAATTAAAGATAATCGGTTGAAGATTTTTTATCTCTGCTTCTTTGTTCTTAACCTGGAGTTTTTTATCTGTGAGCAAGGAATTTAGTCGGGTTAAATTAGAGTTTATCTGTTTAGAGTCTCTTGCGATTCGTTCATATTCTTTTGAACAGGCATCGTAGGCGGCATTTAAAATTCTATATTCGTCTTCGAACAGGGTTATTTCCAGGTTTTGGAGTTGCGTTTTAATTTCAAGATAGCGTTGTGTTTTTTTTGCCTGGCGATAGAGTGAATCTCTTTGTCTGGAAATTTCTGTTAGCAGGTCGTCAATTCTAATAAGATTTTGAGAAGTGAGTTGTAATTTAGAGATTGCCTCTTGTTTTTTAACCTTGTATTTGGCAATCCCTGCCGCCTCTTCAAATATTGCTTTTCGGTCTGCCGCTTTAGAATTAACCACAAAATCTACCTTATTTTGTTCTATCAAAGAATAAGCCGCATGCCCTAATCCGGTATCTAAAAATAATTGGGTAATGTCTTTTAGTCGGCAAGGGGCTTTATTTAATAGATATTCACTTTCACCAGACCGAAATAATCTGCGGGTGATGGAGACCTCATTGAATTCAATGGGTAGGATTTTCGTGGAATTTTCGATGGCAAGAGATACCTCAGCCACACCAAGTGGTTTTTGTTGTTCACTGCCATTGAAGATGACATTGGTCATTGACTTAGAGCGTAAAAGATAGGGGTTTTGTTCACCCAGAACCCAGCGGATGGCTTCGTAAATATTACTTTTGCCGCAACCATTAGGTCCAACAACCGCAGTTAGTCCATCCTGGAATTTAAAGGTAGTTTTTTCTGCAAAGGATTTAAAGCCAAATATCGATAGGCTTTTAAGAAAAGGCACTGATGATTCCCCTCCCTTAAGTCAGACTACAGACCACAGAGGACAGAGAACAGAACTCAGAAATTTTGTCTTCTATCCTCTATCGTCTTTCTCTCTCTTTGGTCTGTGGTCTTCAGTCTTCTTTAATTATACCCTTAAATTTCTATTCTGTCAAGGAAAAAAATTGTTGACAAGTTAAATATCAAAGTGATATGATATAAATTGCAATTCAAATGGATGAAAAGTTGTTAGAAATAAAAGAGTTAAAGGTCTCCTTTTTTATTGATAAAAGAGAGTTACCAACGATAGATGGTGTCAATCTTTGCATAGATAAAGGTAAAACCATCGGGTTAGTTGGTGAATCAGGATGTGGAAAATCATTAACGGCTTTTTCGATACTTCGACTCCTTCCTGAGCAAGCAGAAATTGTTGGAGGCGAGATTAACTTTGAAGGAGTAGATTTATTAAAATATTCTAAGACACAAATTCGAGATATTCGAGGCAGGAGAATATCAATGATATTCCAGAACCCGTCTTCATCTCTAAATCCTGTTTTTACTATCGGTAATCAGATAGCTGAAGCAATCCATTTACCTTATCGAGAGGCAGAAGAAAAGGTCAAAGGACTACTAAAGTTAGTTGGTTTGCCTGCGGTTGAAAGGCACTTTCCCCATCAACTAAGTGGCGGGATGAATCAACGGGTGATGATTGCGATGGCGATAGCTTCCAATCCAGCAATTCTAATTGCAGACGAGCCAACAACGGCTTTAGATGTAACGATTCAAACACAAATTCTGGCGCTATTAAAAAATCTACAAAGCAAATTAAATATGTCCATATTATTAATTACGCATGATTTAAGTATTGTGGCTCAAATGACTGATGTGGTGGCGATTATGTATGCTGGCAAGATAGTTGAGGAGGCAACCACAAATGAACTTTTTACCCAGCCAGTTCATCCTTATACGAAAGTACTTTTAGATTGTATTCCGAAACTTGAGAAAAAAACTGAGCGATTACCTTATATCCCGGGGAGTGTTCCAGATAGTTTTACTTCAATTAGTGGCTGTAGATTTCATCCCCGATGTCAATTTGCGAGTTCAAAATGTGTTCTCGAGGAACCACCAATGAAGCAAATAGAGGATACTCATAGGGTTAGATGCTGGAAATATTCAAAAAATTAGACAGGCGTGAAAGCCCAATTTCTAAATTCAACCTTTTCTATGGTTAATCTTAACATTATCGTAACCGTTCAGGCTATATATCAAAAGTGTAAGAAAGGGGATAAGGAGATAAGAATGATATGGAGATAGGATAATAGAAATAGATTGAAATTTATAGAAATAGGTAGAAATTGATTGTGGAAAACAACAAATTTCCATAAATTTCTATTAGTTTCTATTAATTTCAATTTTTTTAATAATATCTCCCTATCTCCTT
>JBFLXS010000172.1 GCA_040755795.1 bacterium
TAAGGTGGTGAACAACCTATTGCTTTGTTAAGTTTGCTTTGCTATGTTTAGAAAGTTATCGGTTATCAGGTTATCGGTGAAGAGAAAACAATGACCTGTTATCTCCGATTACTGATTACCGATTACCGTAACCGTTCAGGGCTATACATTAGAAGTGTAAACAAGGAGAAATGGGGAAAAGGGAGAATTGGAGAAATGGCTCAAACTTTTTCTTGCTCCACCCTTCGGACATCAATCCTAGTGTGGTCTTGAGTAAGTTTTGCACGGCGTATCATCAGATTTCATAACCTGCAAACGGATAATTGGTAACTGGTAATTGGTTAAATAGTTTCGTCATGAGCTCAGCCAAACGGTATTTAATTACCAGTTACCAATCACCAGTTACCAGAATCAAATTCCATGCGTTATTTGTTCAACACGACACTAACTTTTGATGGACATTAATACAGGCATTAATAATCCTATCAGTTAACTCTTCTTTTCTCCACTTCTCCATCTTCTCCCTTTCTCCTTATTTTTATCCTACCTAAACTCTTACCAAAGAAAATTATTGACAGAATTAACCAAATATGATAAATTAAAAGAGATTAAAATGAATCTAATTAGAACCAGAGAAGAAAATTATATAAATCTTAATCCTTTACAAACTGGCGGTAGAACGAATGCGGCGGTAAGAGTGACTGCATCGGCTTATGTTGATGGGTATTCAGTTTGTGATTATTGTAAAGGGGTACTTCATCTAATTGAATCCCCACCTATCTGTGATTTAACCCGAACATTAGCCGAATTTCTGGGAATGGATGAGGCGCGAACAACACTTGGTGCTCGTGAGGGGAAATTTGCGGTGATGCATACCTTACTTTCACCTGGAGATTCAATCGTCATTGATTCTAATAAACATTATACTACCTATGTGGCGGCTGAAAAATCCTGTGCAAAAATATATGAAGTGCCCAATACCGGCTACCCCAAATATGAAATAATTCCAGAATCTTACAAAGAGACTTTTGAACTGGTGATAAAAGAAACTGGTCTTGTTCCAAAACTTGCCCTTCTGACGCATGTCGATGGCGAATACGGCAATCTGGTAGATGCTTATGAGGTAGGTAAGATATGTCAAGAATATGGTGTGCCGTTTCTTCTTAATACCGCATATACCGCAGGTCGAATGGAGGTTAATGGAAAAGAATTATTGGCTGACTTTATTGTTGCTTCGGCTCATAAAGGATTTGGTGTTCCGGGAACGATTGGTGTTCTGGCAACAACTGAAAAATGGGCTGACAAATTATTCAGGAAATCTACTCGCTATCCTAAAAAGGAGATTGAACTTTTGGGATGCACCGCCCGTTCACAATCTATTGCCTCTCTTATCACTGCATTTCCGTATGTCAAAGAGAGAGTGAAACACTGGGATGAGGAGGTAAAGAAAAGTCGCTGGCTTGTAACACAAATGGAAGCACTGGGAGAGATTGAACAACTGGGAATAAAACCAACAAGGCATGATTTGATTCGCCTCAAAACCCCTTTATTTGATAAAATTGCTCAAAAACATCGCAAAAAGGGTTATTTCCTCTATTCTAAACTCGAAAAGCGGGGAATAATTGGGATAAAACCAGGTCAAACTCAATGGTTTAAACTCTCTACCTATGGCTTGACATGGGAACAAGTCAAGTATCTATATGGGGCATTTGAGGAAATTGCTAAAGAATTTGATAATCGGTAATCGGTTTTAATGCTTTATCTAAATTACTGTAACCGTTCAGGGCTATACATTAGAAGTGTAAACAAGGAGAAATGGGGAAAAGGGAGAATTGGAGAAATGGTTCAAACTTTTCCACCTGTGCGGTTAGACTAATTCATCACAGAGACACAAAGGAAAAATAAATGTAAAATAGGAAATGAAAAATGGGAAATTTTACTACTTCGCAAGACTCGTTACCTTTCAGTTATACATTTTGTAAGCGTTCAGGTGGTGTAAGAAAAGGAGATATGGAGATAAAGGAGATAAGGGGATATTATTAAAAAAATTGAAATTAGTAGAAACTAATAGAAATTTATGGAAATTTGTTGTTTCCCACAATCAATTTCTACCTATTTCTATAAATTTCAATCTATTTCTATTATCTTATCTCCATATCGCCCTTATCTCCTTATCCCCCTTCTTACACTTCTAATGTATAACCTGAACGGTTACAAATTACTGATGACTCGATTTCTATGTAAATCCTGTCAAACAAGGAGATTTGAATATGCCTAAAACGATTGCAGAAATTAACCAACGAATTAAAAAAGGTGAAGCTGTTGTAGTTACAGCAGAGGAGATTATAGACCTGGTAGATAAAAAAGGACTCAACCAGACAGCCAAAGAAGTAGATGTGGTGACAACAGCTACCTTTGGACCAATGTGTTCGTCCGGGATTTATTTTAATTTTGGTCATTCTAAACCCAAAATAAAGGTGCAAAAAGCCTGGTTGAATAATGTTGAGGCTTATGGTGGTTTAGCCGCTGTTGACCTTTTTTTGGGTGCAACCGAGATTCCGGAAAATGACCCGGCAAATACGGTTTATCCAGGAACATTTAAGTATGGCGGCGGGCATATCATTGAAGAATTAGTTGCTGGTAAAGATATTCACTTGAAGGCAATTTCTTATGGCACAGATTGCTATCCCAGAAAAGAACTTGATACATGGATTAATATTAAAGACTTAAATGAGGCAGTGCTATTTAATCCAAGAAATTGCTACCAGAACTATAATGTTGCAGTAAATCTTTCAAATAAAGTTATCTATACCTATATGGGGGTATTACAACCCAAATTGGGTAATGCTAATTACTGTAGTGCCGGCCAGCTGTCTCCTTTATTAAACGACCCGTTGTATTTAACCATAGGTATTGGCACAAGGATATTTTTAGGCGGGGGGACAGGTTATGTTATCTGGCAGGGAACACAGCATAATCCTAATGTTCCACGAGGTAAAAATGATGTCCCTAAATGTTCAGCTGGCACTCTATCAGTATTAGGGGATTTAAAACAAATGAGTCCAGAATGGCTGAGGGGAGTAAGTATGACTGGCTATGGCGTATCATTAGCCGTAGGAATTGGCATACCTATTCCAATACTTAATGAAGAAATTTGCCGATATACCGCAGTTAAAGACGAAGAAATATATACCCAGATTGTAGATTACAGTTCTGCATACCCGCAGGCAAAACCAGAAAGTTTAGGTGAAGTAAATTATGCCCAACTCAAAAGTGGAAAAATATTCCTTGATGGTAAAGAAATACCAACGGGTGGACTGTCAAGCTATGCTAAAGCCAGAGAAATCGCCAATATACTTAAAGAATGGATTCTTAAAGGTAAATTTTTCCTGAGCGAACCGGTTCAGATGCTCCCATCTGTTGGCTCTACGGTTAACTTTAAGCCACTTAAGGAAATCGTAACTGTTCAGCCACTGATTAGCATGGATAAAATGGAGGAGAAGGTAAAAAGTAAGAAGTAAAAAATAGGCGAAACCCTCCTGCCCACAGGGAGTGGGCACAAAGGAGGATGAAAATCGGGCATAGAGATTAGAGATTGGAGATTAGAGATTAGCAAGAGTGCAGGTTCTAATTCACTAATTCTCTAATCTCTAATTAACTATTTTCAGGTGAAAATTAACATGAAAAGATGTTCGGGTTTGATTTCTGCCATAAGTCTTGGTTGTCCAAAAAATTTGGTCGATACAGAAGTGATGTTTGGGTTGTTAGAAAACGCTGGCTATGAGATTACTTTCAATCCAGAAAGGTCTCAAATACTGATTATTAATACCTGTGCTTTTATTCAGCCCGCGGTCGATGAAGCAAAAATAATTATCCAGAATTCATTGAATAAAAATCAAAAGATAATTGTTGCTGGCTGTCTTGTTCAACGAGATGGAGATAAACTTTTAGAGGAGTTCCCGGAGGTATCTTATTTAATTGCCCCAGGACAGATTCATAAAATTGACAAAATACTTAATACCTCTCAAAAGGTCTATTGCAATAGACCTGAATTTATCTATTCGTCTCAGACCCCTCGATTGCGGACGACCATTAATTTTACTGCATACATCAAGATAGCGGAGGGATGTAATAATTGGTGTTCTTATTGCCTTATTCCAAAACTACGGGGGAAATTTAGAAGTCGTCCCATCGAAGATATTGTCAAAGAGGTAGAAAATTTATCCGGCGTTGGTGTAAAAGAGATTATTTTGATTGCCCAGGATACAACCTCGTATGGGGTGGATATTTACGGTGAGGCAAAATTAGCTCAACTTCTAAAAAGATTAGTAAAAATCGAGCCAATAAAATGGATAAGGATTATGTATAGTCACCCTGATCATCTGACCGATGATGTGATTTCGATAATTAGCAATTGTGCAAAAATTTGCTCATACATTGATATACCGATACAACATATTGACGATGGAATCCTTAAAAGAATGAATCGGCCATTGCCAGGTCAAAAGATTTACGAATTGATAAAAAAAATAAGGGCAACAATTCCAGATGTTGCCTTAAGAACTTCGCTAATGGTAGGATTTCCTGGAGAAACTGACAAAGATTTTAAAAAATTAGTGGATTTTGTCAAGCAAATAGAGTTTGACCGATTAGGCTTGTTCAAGTATTCACCTGAGAAAGGGACTTTAGCCTATTCTATGCCAGACCAGATTCCAGAACAAATTAAGGAAGAAAGATGGCTAACACTTTTAACACTCCAGCAGAAGATATCATCTAAAAAATTAAAGAATAGTATTGGAGAGAATCTGGAGGTAGTGATAGAAAAAATAACAGACCGAATAACTTATGCCCGCAGTAAATACGATGCCCCAGACATCGACGGATTGGTCATTATTCATCAAAAAACAGGTAAAGTTGGTGAATTTATAGAAGTCAAGATAATTGATTCTAAAGAATATGACCTGATTGGAAAACCAATATAGCAGTTATTAGTCAAAACGGTAACTATTCACCTTGTAGGAAAGTAGGAGAGTAGGGAAGTAGGAAAGGGAAAGAATTGGTGCAACAGATGTGGAGAGCGGCTGTTTCTATTCCAGCAAATATTGCAGAAGGTTTTAAGAAACAAGGCATAAAGAATTATTTTCCCCTCTTCCTACTTTCCTACTCCCTACTTCCTACTTACTTGGTATGCTGAATAGTTACTCAAAACGTTACATAGAATGGATAAATTTACTATAGCGAATTAGAGATTAGCGAATTAGTGAATTAGAGGATTAGAGAATTCTATGTCAAATTTCGATTAATAGGTGCTATAAGACGTTGAAGGAGGTCAGCATGTTAATCATTACGACAAGGGCTCCTGAACAAACAAAGTTATGGGGAGAGAGATTAGGCAAGTATTTAGAAAAAGGTGATATTGTTTGTCTATTCGGTGGTTTAGGTGCGGGGAAAACCGTATTTACTCAGGGAGTAGCCAGAGGACTTGGCGTGGCGGATGAATATGTCAATTCGCCTACTTTCTTAATGCTCCGTGAATACCGTCAGGCTCGATTACCACTTTTTCACTTTGACCTGTATCGATTAGAGTCCCTGAACGAATTGTATGACCTCGGTTATGAAGAATATTTCTATGGAGATGGTATCACCGTAATTGAATGGGCGGAAAAGGTGGAAGAACTAATACCACCTGAATATCTGAGAGTGGAAATTGAGTGGATTGATTCTCATAGCCGTGAGATTAACTTTATCCCTTATGGAAACCATTACCAGCAAATTGTTGCTCAATTGAAAAGAAAATAGAAAATGAAGATTTTAGGTATAGAAACATCAACACCACCAGGAAGTATTGCCTTAATTGATGAGGAAGAGATAATCTCTGAATACACTTATCAAGGTAAGTTAGAGCATTCTACCTGGTTAATGCCTGCTATTGACACGCTTCTGAAAGATGCAGGTTTATCTGTTAGGGAGATAGAAGGGATAGCCGTTTCTTCGGGTCCAGGCTCTTTTACCGGCTTACGAATTGGGGTTAGCACCTCGAAAGGATTAGCGTATGGACTAAACATTCCGTTAGTCGGTATTTCTACATTAGATAGCCTTGCTTTAAATCTGCTTTATACCGAAAAGATTATCTGCCCGATATTAGATGCAAGGAAAAATGAGATTTATACTGCTTTCTATCAAGGTCAACCCCCTCAACGGCTAACGGATTATTTACTTATTTCTCCTCAAAGATTAATTGAGATGATTTCTCAACCAACTATCTTTTTAGGTCAGGGGCTTAAATTATATCAGGAACAACTTAAAGAGGCATTGAAAAATAGAGAAGTCTATTTTGCTCCATTATCTTTATGGTTACTACGGGCAAGTAACCTGGCGATATTGGGGCTAAAAGAACTAAAAGCAGGCAAACAGGTAGATATTTATTCTTTTACTCCATTCTATCTCAGAATGGCACTGTGAGTTACAGAAAGGGAGAAAAATGATATTAATCATTGATAATTACGATTCCTTTACTTATAATCTTGTTCAATATTTAGGGGAAATAGGATTAAGTGGAGATAATATCGCGGACAAATTAACGGTTTATCGAAATGATAAAATCACAATTGATATGATTTATAAATTATCTCCTGAGGCTATTTTAATCTCTCCAGGTCCCTGCACACCGTTACAAGCCGGAATATCTAATGAGATAATTAAAAAATTTGCCGGTAAGATACCTATGTTAGGTGTTTGTCTTGGCCATCAGTGTATGGGATATGTCTTTGGTGGAGAAATCGTTCGAGCAGATAGACTGATGCATGGTAAAACATCCTTGATATATCACAATGGCAAAAGGATATACGAGGGTATTGAAAACCCATTTGTCGCTACCCGTTACCACTCCTTAATAATCAAAAAGGATACTTTTCCAGATTGCTTAGAAATAACTGCCTGGACACAAGAAGAAGAGATAATGGGTATCCGACATAAAGAATATGATGTCGAAGGAATACAATTTCACCCCGAATCTATATTAACTAAAGTTGGAAAAGATATATTAAGGAAATGGGTAAAAATAGCAAGTAAAATTGCGGGTGTAGATACCATTCAAAATTCAGGCATAAAAAAAATTAAAAAAAATAGTTGACAAAATTATGAAGTAATGGTATATTTATATATCATAATTTTTTTTGTAGAGTTTTAGTAATAATCTCTTAAAAAAGGAGGGAGAGAAAAGAAAAAGATATTTTAAATTTCCTCTAAGTTTTTAAGAGTCCTATTTTTTACAAAAAAAGCAGGCTTACTAAGGCTTGCTTTTTTATTCTCACTAAACTCTACCGAAAGGATGGAGGATAAAGTGCCAACGGTTAATCAATTAGTTAGATTTGAAAGGGAGAAAATGATAAGCAGGAAAAAAACTCCGGCTTTAGGAGGATGTCCGCAGGCTAAAGGGGTGTGCACACGCGTCTATACGACTACCCCCAAAAAACCAAATTCTGCTTTAAGAAAAGTAGCCCGCGTCCGATTATCTAAAGGGGGCGAAGTAACATCTTATATCCCGGGTATTGGACATAATCTCCAGGAACATTCCATTGTTTTAATCCGTGGGGGTAGGGTAAAAGATTTACCCGGCGTTCGATACCATATTATTCGAGGCACTTTAGATACTATAGGCGTTACGGATAGAAGAAAAGCAAGGTCTAAATATGGAACTAAAAGACCGAAATAAGATCTTATCCTTACCCACAAGTTGGGTAACAAGATGAAGTAAGCAAGGATAAACTATGAATGGGAGATTAGAGATTGTAGGAGAGAGCGGAGTGAGTGGCAAAATTCCAAATCACAAATTCCAAAATACAAATAAATTCCAATGACCAAAATTCAAAATTCCAAACAATATGATTTAGAAGAAAGAACTTATCAATTTGCTCAAGAGGT
>JBFLXS010000173.1 GCA_040755795.1 bacterium
CCGTCTAGTTGCGGGTAACTTGCATCTTCGCAAATACTACAATTTCGCCGAGCCCCTCGTTGAGACAGCGCCCAAATCGTTACGCCATTCATGCAGGTCGGAACTTACCCGACAAGGAATTTCGCTCTAGTCTGTTACTTATTAACCCTGTTTTTAAATCAGGGCGGGTTAGTCATTTCTGCTAACCTCCCTATGTCGCCATAGGGTACGGACTATATCTTATCCTAATTCCTTAGGATTTTGGCATATAGTCTCTGAGGATTCCCCTCTAATAAGAGGTCTTTCCTGCTGATTATCTGCACTGGATGGATTATTACTCAATTGAGTACCACCAGATTCTCAGATTTTCCAGCATATAGCCAAATTTTACTAAGGCAATTTTTACCTTAGGACCGTTATAGTTACGGCCGCCGTTTACTGGGGCTTCAGTTCAAAGCTTTAGAAAACAGGTAATTTAGTAATTAAGTGATTTCATGACAAGTCACTTCCTCACTTTTTCACTTCCTCACTCTATTCTCCTGACCTCTCTCCTTAACCGTCCAGCACCGAGCAGGCGTCAGACCCTATACATCGTCTTACAACTTAGCAGAGTCCTGTGTTTTTAGTAAACAGTCGCCTGGGCCATTTCTCTGCGACCTTTTCATGCTCAAAGAGTAAATCTTTTTACACTACTCAGGCACTCCTTTTCCCGAAGTTACGGAGTTAGATTGCCGAGTTCCTTAACGAGGGTTCTCTCGAGCGCCTTAGGATTCTCACCTCGCCTACCTGTGTCGGTTTTAGTACGGACACCTTTTAACCTGACTAGAGGCTTTTCTTGACAGTGTGGGGTCGGTCAGTTCCCGGAAATAAATTTCCAGTCCCCGGTTACCTCTTGAGGTTTAATAACAGCTCGGATTTGCCAGAGCTGTCCCTCTACAGGCTTAGACAGTCACTTCCAATCGACTGATGACCTACCCTTCTGCGTCACCCCATCGCTCATAACGGTTAAAAGATGGTATCGGAATATTAACCGATTGCCCATCGCCTACGCTTTTCAGCCTCAACTTAGGATCCGACTTACCCTGGGCGGATTAACCTTCCCAAGGAAACCTTAGGCTTTCGGCGAACGGGTTTCTCACCCGTTTTTTCGCTACTTATACCGGCATCCTCACTTCCAGTTCGTCCAGCAGTCCTCACGGTCTGCCTTCACTCTACAATGGAACGCTCCCCTACCATACATAAGTTTATTGAGTTTTTGAGTTAATTGCGTTTGTTGAGTTTTTCAACTCTACAAACTCTCTAAACTCTATGAACTCTATAAACTTTTCTGTATCCATAGCTTCGGTGATGAGCTTAAGCCCCGTTATATTGTCAGCGCAGACACACTCGACCAGTGAGCTATTACGCACTCTTTAAATGATGGCTGCCTCTAAGCCAACATCCTGGCTGTTTTTGTATCTCCACATCTTTTGCCACTTAGCTCATACTTAGGGACCTCAGCTGATGGTCTGGTTTCTTTTCCTTTTGACTATGGGGCTTATCCCCCATAGACTCACTCCCATAATACCAGTAACAGCATTCGGAGTTTGATTGAGTTTGGTAACCTGGAGGGGTCCCATAGCCCATTCAGAGCTCTACCGCCATTACTTACTTTATGAGGCTGTCCCTAAAGACATTTCGGGGAGAACCAGCTATCACTGAGTTTGATTAGCCTTTCACTCCTATCCACAGCTCATCCCAAGTCTTTTCAACGACCGCAGGTTCGGACCTCCACGTGTGGTCAAACACGCTTCATCCTGGCCATAGATAGATCACTCAGCTTCGGGTCTACTAAATGCTACTAATAAATCGCCCTATTCAGACTTGCTTTCGCTACGGCTACATGGTTTTTCCCACTTAACCTTGCAACACTTAGTAACTCGCCGGTTCATTATACAAAAGGCACGCAGTCAGGCATTTCAGGATTAGATAATGGTTACTTAATCTTAGTTACCCAAGAGCTTTCTCCAAAATCCAATTTTAAACCTGCCATAGCCCTTCCACAGCTTGTAGGTATACGGTTTCAGGTACTATTTCATCCTCCTTCCGGAGTACTTTTCACCTTTCCCTCACGGTACTTGTCCACTATCGGTTGTTAGAGAGTATTTAGCCTTAGGAGGTGGTCCTCCCAAATTCCAACAGGATTTCCCGTGTCCCGTTGTACTCAGGAACTTAAACGCAGGAAGTTTATACTATTTCGCTTACAGGGTTATCACCTTCTCTGACTACTTTTTCCAAAGTGATTCAGCTATAGTATAAATTTTTGACTTCCCGGGTGCTACAATATACCTCTACCCTATTTAAGTCCTCTTACCCCTAAACTTGCAAAGTAGTATAGACTTTAACGCAAATTCAGGTTTAGGCTCTTCCGCTTTCGCTCGCCGCTACTGACGGAATCGAACATAATCATTTATTTAGTCTGTTGTTAAAAAGACAGAGTCTTAAAAACACATAACTAAATTTTTAATGATTAATTTTTTCTTTCTTTTCCTCAGGGTACTGAGATGTTTCACTTCCCCTGGTTTTCTCTTAGACTCTATGTATTCAAGTCTAAGTGATGAAGCATGACCTTCACCAGGTTTTCCCATTTGGAGATCCCCGGATCAAAGTTTATTTGCAACTCCCCGAGGCTTATCGCAGCTTATCACGTCCTTCATCGTCTTCTAACACCAAGGCATCCACCGTAGACCCTTAGTAACTTGACCATGCCACTTTAAGTTGATTCTTTTTTAAGATGCTCAAGTTTCCCATATTTAATTATCAAAGAGCGTATATTATTTATGGCTTTGTTGCCATTTACTTTCTCTACTTTTCCCTTCTTTCCTAACTATAGTGTGGACACCCAATATATTTAACTAAAAATTTACCTTCCTTACATTGAATCATAACTTTTATATCTTTTAAACACTTCCAACACCATATTTCTGTTTCTTTTATGTCTCCTTCTTTGAAAATCTTAGAATCTATTATTACTTCACTCGACTTAGAAACTTTTTCTCTTTTTATATTTACTTTTAACAAAATATCTTACCTCCCAATAATTTCAACAACGAGATTAAAAATGTCATTTCATTCTTTTCTCTGTTGACTTATTGGAAATATTTTTAATTTACCTTCTTCTTTACAAACAGAAAATTTTTTTTTATTTATATCTACAATTTCGCACATTCCTTCCTTTATTTTTTCTGGGTCAATTTCCAAAACTCTTTCTTTTTTTTGTTTATTTTCCATTTTTGTCACACCTCTTCTGATTTTTGGTGGAGATGAGCGGGGTTGAACCGCTGGCCTCCTGGTTGCAAACCAGGCGCTCTCCCAACTGAGCTACATCCCCGTTTTTAGTAATTGGTAATTAGTAACTGGTAATTCAGTAAACAAATTAGGCAACTTGTAACTCTTTAACCACTTACCATTCACCAGTTACCAAAAATGGTGGGCCTATGTGGTCTCGAACCACAGACCTTACGCTTATCAGGCGTACGCTCTAACCACCTGAGCTATAGGCCCAAAGAAGTTATTTTAAATTTATCTTTCTGGAATGAAAATCTGTGGGAAGAAATCTTTTGATTTTTTGCTCAATTGACTCAATTTAGTGTGGGATTATTGTTTTCTTCTCAATTTGTTTCATCTCTTATCTTACTTTGTAGCCCATAGCTCTATTTTTATAATAAAAATGCACAGTTTTTCTTCCTGATTTTATGTTGTATCCCTCAAAGCTGAATAGGAGTTAATAAAAGTCGTAGGGTTTTTTTGGAATTTGTGTAAACTCCTTAGAAAGGAGGTGATCCAGCCGCACCTTCCGATACGGCTACCTTGTTACGACTTCACCCCAATTATCAGGTTTACCCTCGACGACTGCCTCCTTTGCAGGTTAGCCCATCGGCTTCAGGTATAACTGACTTTCGTGGTGTGACGGGCGGTGTGTACAAGGCCCGGGAACGTATTCACTGCGACTATGCTGATTCGCGGTTACTAGCGATTCCGACTTCATGAAGGCGAATTGCAGCCTTCAATCCGAACTGGGGCTGGCTTTTTGAGATTGGCTCCCCCTCGCGGGTTGGCAACCCTTTGTACCAGCCATTGTAGTACGTGTGTAGCCCGGGACATAAAGGCCATGAGGATTTGACGTCATCCCCACCTTCCTCCAGTTTATCACTGGCAGTCCTCTTAGAGTGCCCAGCATAACCTGATGGCAACTAAGAGCAAGGGTTACGCTCGTTGCGGGACTTAACCCAACATCTCACGACACGAGCTGACGACAACCATGCAGCACCTGTGTTGACTCCCAGGAAAACCCGGGTCACTTCCCTTTCAGGTCATTACCATCAACATGTCAAGCCCCGGTGAGGTTCTTCGCGTTGCGTCGAATTGAACCACATACTCCACCGCTTGTGCGGGCCCCCGTCAATTCCTTTGAGTTTCAACCTTGCGGCCGTACTTCCCAGGCGGACCATTTAATGTGTTAACTTCGGCACGGAAAGGGTCGATACTTCCCACACCTAATGGTCACCGTTTAAGGCCAGGACTACCGGGGTATCTAATCCCGTTCGCTCCCCTGGCTTTCGCGCCTCAGTGTCAGTATCAGACCAGAGAGCCGCCTTCGCCACCGGTATTCTTCCCGATATCTACACATTTCACCGCTACACCGGGAATTCCGCTCTCCTCTTCTGTACTCAAGTAAGGCAGTTTCAAAGGCAATTTTAAAGTTAAGCTTTAAAATTTCACCTTTGACTTATCTTACCACCTACACGCCCTTTACGCCCAGTGATTCCGAATAACGCTTGCCTCATACGTATTACCGCGGCTGCTGGCACGTAGTTGGCCGAGGCTTCTTCTGATAGTACCGTCAGCGTAGAGAAATCCCTACTTTTCGTCCTATCTGAAAGGGCTTTACAATCCGAAAACCTTCATCACCCACGCGGCGTCGCTGCGTCAGGCTTTCGCCCATTGCGCAAGATTCCCCACTGCTGCCTCCCGTAGGAGTCTGGACCGTATCTCAGTTCCAGTGTGGCCGAGCACCCTCTCAGGTCGGCTACCCATCATTGTCTTGGTAAGCCATTACCTTACCAACTAACTAATAGGAAAGAAACTCATCTCAAAGTGATTATCCTTGCGAATGACCTTTCCTTTTTAAAACATGCGTCTTAAAAATTATATCCACTATTAGCATCCCTTTCGAAATGTTATCGTGGTCTTTGAGGTAGATTATCTCTTTATTACTCACCCGTTCGCCACTAACTAACTTAAGGTCTAAGATAAGGAGTTCCGGATATAAATACCCTTCGCTCTAACTCTCAAACCTTATTATGTTAGTCCGTTCGACTTGCATGTGTTAGGCACGCCGCCAGCGTTAATTCTGAGCCAGGATCAAACTCTCCATAAAAATTTGTTTTTTTACTTTTGTTTTCCCCTAAGGCTAAAACTCCTATTCAGTTTTCAAGGAACATTCTTCTAATTATAAGTATAACACTTCGTCTGTTTTTTGTCAAGTGTTTTTTTATATTTTTTTTAAAATTTTTTTTCGACCTGTGCGGTAACGAATTTAAACCATAGAAATTATACAGATCGAAAAAGTATAACCGTTCAGGCTATATATCAAAAGTGTCCGAAAGGGGATAAGGAAATAAGAGTGATATGGAGATAAGATAAAATTTATAGAAATAGGTAGAAATTGATTGTGGAAAACAACAAATTTCCATAAATTTCTATTAGTTTCTATTAATTTCATAATAATATCTTCCTATCCTCTTAATCTCCACATCTCCTTTTGTTACACCACCTGAACGCTTACGAAAAAGTTTCAGGTGAAATGATTTAATAATCTCGCCAAGGCGCCAAGGTTAGACAGATTTTCTTCATTTTGTTTTAAACCTCTTTTATTTTTAACGCCTTCTTTATATCTTAGTTATCCATTACCTTCGGATAAGAGATATTCTTTGAATTTACTCCAGTCTTTTTCAAACAATTCCTTGCATCTAAATGCTTGATTAGTTAAATTTATAATCTTAACTGGAGAAACCAGATAGGTATAAATTCTACGAAGTTTATGGCGATAGAGTCTTAAGGCATTTAAAAGTTCCCATGTTTCCTCGAGAATAATAGGGGGTCTAACCGTAGGAATTTCACAATATGCCCTTTTTAGAAGAGCAGAGTGATATTCTTTAGCCGAAGGTAAGTCTCCATCAATCCCCTTAATAACAATTTCAAGAATCTTCTCATATCCGCTATAAATAGAGTGAAGAGTAAGTGCTATGGCTTTAATGTGCGAGTCTATATTCTCACTATCCTTTTCAGAATCAAGTCGCGTTTTTTTCCTTTTTAAAATCTCTATCTCCCTGTAGATAAATTTCAATTCATTCTCTACATCAATAATCAAGGCTTCCATAAAATAGCCTCCTTTTCTATTCTATCCAAAATCTCTTTTTTTATCTCATCTTTATCTTCAAGAAAGATAAGATCATATTCTAATCCGTTTAACAACTCACTCAAATCTGTTTCTACTCTAACCCGTTTTTCTTCAGAAATTCCTTCAACAGCAATGTCAATATCTGAATGTTCTGTAAATGCATCAGGGTTTATAATTGAGCCGAAAAAATATACTTTTTTAGCTCCTTTTTGATACAAAAACTCCCCTACTTTTCTAATCTTATCATAGGCATTGTTATACCGTTCAAGCCGTATTTTCTTTCTTCTTTCCCTAAGTATCGTGGTCATATTTACTCCCTATATTTTTCCTGATTTCATCTTCTCTCAATTGCCTTTGGACTATCTCTAATCCTTCTTTTGGTGATAATAATTTCGTTTTTATTTCGTTTTGCACCTTGTCAATTTTAAGCCCTGCTTTTAGTGGTCGTGGAGCCTTTTGCCCCAGTTCTAATGTCGTTTTAGGAACTATCAAACTTTTATTTAACCCCAAAATCTCTGCTGACAAAATAGCAAATTCAAACCTATTCATTACCTCACAACCAACTACATTGTAGATACCTCTTTTATCACTTTGAATCAATTCAATCGTCGCCTCTACCAGATTATCTCTGAATGTAGGACTACCAATTTGATCTACAGGCACATTCATTGTCTCCCCATTTCTGCTTTTTCGAATAAGTTGCATAATAAAATTTTTACCATCTCTATCATAGCCATAAACAACTGTAGTTCTAATAATGAGGTAATCGTCCAAATTATCTATAATTGCCCTTTCTGCCTCTAATTTTGTTTGACCATAATAACTAATTGGATTAGGTAAATCGAGCTCTGAATAAGGTCCTGCTTTACCATCAAAGACATATTCTGTTGAGAAGAAGACGAGTTTTGCCCCAATTTCTTTAGCCATCAAGGCTACATCTGTTGTGCCTAAAACATTTATTTCAAAGGCTTCTTTTTGATGGTCTTCGCAATAATCTACATAAGTAAGTGCGGCAGCAAGAATAATCACGCTCGGTTTTATTTCTCTAATTAGTCGCTCAACACCTTCTCTATCGGTAATATCTAAATACTGAAGTTCATCCCTTACTTGCTGTTGCGGGTAGGATGTCCCGATAACCTCATTCTCTTTTGATAAAATTTCATACAAAAGACTGCCAACAAATCCCGATGCTCCAATTATTAGTATTGTCATTTTTACTCCTTACTGTTGGTGATTGATGATTGGTAAACCCTGATATTAAAAGTATACTCGATTGAAAGATAAATGTCAAATGTTTTTTACATTATCCAATCTTCTGACCACATAACCGTTCAGGGCTATACATTAGAAGTGTAAACAAGGAGAAATGGGGAAAAGGGAGAATTGGAGAAATGGCTCAAACTTTTTCTTGCTCCACCCTTCGGACATCA
Organism: bacterium; assembly: GCA_040755795.1. Taxonomy (NCBI): domain Bacteria; species bacterium. The sequence goes on from JBFLXS010000173.1 coordinate 7,852, forward strand.
ATCCTGGAGTCTGCGAAATTT
>JBFLXS010000174.1 GCA_040755795.1 bacterium
GTATAACTGAAAGGTAATGAGTCTTGCGAAGTCCTAAAATTTCCCATTTTTCATTTCCTATTTTACATTTTACATTTATTTTTCCTTTGCGTCTCTGCGATGAATTAGTCTAATCGCACAGGTGGAATCTTTTTGTATTTGTGTTCATTCGTGATTATATATCCCCTCTGTGTTCTCTGTGGCTCTGTGGCTATATCCTGAACGGTTACCGAATTTTGAATTTTGGTCATTTTCACAAGGAACAAATTAAGGTTACCCAATTATTTCTAATCCATCCATATAACTTTGAAGTGCTTTTGGGATGGTTATTTTTCCATCCGGTAACTGATAATTTTCTAAAATAGCCACTACGGTTCTACCTATTGCCAATCCTGAGCCATTTAAGGTATGAACAAATTCAGGTTTGGAATCAGAGGTTCTTCTAAATCTAATCATTGCCCGTCTTGCCTGGAAATCCTCAAAATTACTACAAGATGAAATCTCACGATAGCCACCTGAGGCTGGCATCCAGGCTTCAATATCATAAGTTTTACTTGCAGAAAAGCCTAAATCTCCAGTACACAATGCTACAACTCGATAAGGGATTTCCAGTTTTTTTAACACCTCCTCTGCATCCTCAAGCAATCTCTCCAATTCTGTATAAGAATCTTCAGGTTTGGTAAATTTGACCAATTCTACTTTATTAAACTGATGTTGGCGGATTAAACCTCTTGTATCCTTACCATAGGCACCAGCCTCTGCCCGAAAACAAGGGGTATATGCGGTGTAATAAATTGGTAAATCCTCTGCTCGTAGAATTTCTTCTCGATGAATATTGGTTAAAGGGACTTCTGCTGTTGGAACAAGGTAATAATCTGTCTCTTCACATTTGAATAAATCTTGTTTGAATTTAGGAAGTTGACCGGTACCAGTCATTGCCGCAGAATTGACCATAAATGGCGGAAGGATTTCTTTATATCCGTGTTCCTTTGTATGCAGGTCTAACATAAAATTAATTAATGCCCGCTCTAACCTTGCACCTGCTCCTTTGTAGAGGGTAAATCTTGCCCCGGTCATCTTCGCAGAAGCCTCAAAGTCCAGTATTCCCAGATTCTCACCAATCTCAAAATGAGGTTTAGGCTCAAAGGAGAATTTGGTTGGCTCACCCCAAATTTTTATCTGAGGGTTATCCTCACTTCCCTTGCCAAAAGGAACACTTGAATGAGGAATGTTCGGAATGAAAAGCAAATTCTCGTTTAATCTATCTTCTGTTCCCCTTGATTTATTTTCTAAATCTTTAATCTTTTCGCCTACTTCACGCATCCGGGAAGATAACTCGGTTATATCCTTACCCTGTTTTTTTAATTGTCCTATTTTTGAAGATGTAGTATTGCGGAGGTGTTGTAATTCCTCTAATTCTACGAGCAGTTTTCTTCTTTGCTCGTCTAAGGAAATAACCTCGTCCAATAAATTCTCCTCAGCACCTCTATCAAGGAGTGCCTTTCTTACCTTATCTAAATTTTCACGGATAAACTTAATATTAAGCATAATTTCTTTGTCTTTTGCCTTTCGGTTTTCGTAACTGTTCACCCCAGAGGCACAGAGACGCAGAGAAAAAATTAAAATTTATGGACGAGGATGGATTAACAAATCTGGCTTGCCTGCTGAACATTCGGCAAGCAGGTCATAAGTATTTCAATGGCTGCACCAATAATCTTTTCTGTTATCTGATTTATTTCCATATTTTCTCTGTTCCTCTGCGTCTCTGCGGTAAATTACCACCTGAACGGTTACATTATCCTTATTCCTGCCCCTATTCTAAATTGGAAAGAGTTCGCGGGCATCTTTTAGCAAATCAACTCGCTTTCTCTCAAAACCTGATGGTTGTTTTGAAGGGAGTTGGGCTAACATATCTGTCAATTTAGCCAGAGGCAAACCAATAACATTTGTATAGCATCCGTTTATCTTCTCAATAAATTGAGCCCCGCGACCTTGAATACACAATCCGCCTGCTTTATCTAAAGGCTCTTTGGTAATTACATACCCGGCAATCTGTGGTTCAGAGAGTTTTTTCATTGTTACCTCAGTTGTTACGCTTTCAACTAAGGTATTTTTGGTAAAGGTATCAATAAGGGCTATGCCAGTTATAACCCTATGAGTCGTGCCGGATAATTCGCCTAACATCTTTTTTGCTTCTTCATCATTTCTTGGTTTCCCAAATATTTTATCGCCTAAAGCCACAACTGTGTCCGCACCAAGCACTATTCCGGCTCTAAACTTTTTAGCTACATTTTCAGCCTTGACTAAAGCTAATTTACAGACCCAGTCCTCAATGGTCATACCTTCGTCCCTTACCTCAGATATCTCTGGAGGGATTAGTGTTACCTCAATCCCAATCTGTTCTAATAGTTTTTTCCGTTGAGGTGAAGAAGAGGCTAAAATTAACTGATGATACATATTAGAATTCCCTTTCATCGTAGATGGTTAGCGTCTTCAAGGATTCTTGTCCTATTATTGTAACATTTTAGCCATCTGAAGTGAAATTCAGGTAATCAGTTATCGGTCATCAGGTTATCGGTAAAGGGAAAAAATCAATTGATTGTTACCGATTACCTTGCACTTCATTTGGGTAAATAGTTACATCAATTAAGTAGCGACAGGGCACTACTATATATCTACACATCCAGATTTCGCACTTCTAAAGCATGGGTTTGAATAAACTGTCGTCTCGGTTCAACTTTATCACCCATTAAGATAGTAAATATATTATCTGCCTCAACATTATCTTCTAATGTAACCTGCAGATTTGTTCTTGTCTCAGGGTCCATTGTAGTTTGCCAGAGTTGTTCTGGATTCATCTCGCCTAACCCTTTATATCTCTGGATGGTTGCACCTTTTCTGCCTATTTTTTCTAATAATTTTTCTAATTCGTCATCTGAGTAGGCATAAAAATCCTTTTTGTTTTTCTTGACCCCATAAAGAGGTGGTTGAGCGATATAGACATAGCCTGCTTCTATTAATTGTGGCATATAACGATAGAAGAAGGTCAAGAGTAAGGTGCGGATGTGAGCTCCATCTACATCAGCATCAGTCATAATAATAATTCGGTGATACCGTGCTTTGGTAATATCAAAATCATCCTCACCAATTCCCGTGCCTAAAGCGGTAATAATGGTTTTAATCTCTTCATTTGTCAGGGCGTGGTCAAGTCTGGTTTTTTCTACATTCAAGATTTTACCTTTTAGGGGCAAAATAGCCTGAAATTTTCTATCCCGCCCCTGTTTTGCTGAGCCACCCGCTGAGTCTCCTTCAACTAAGTAAATTTCACAATTTGCTGGGTCACGCTCTGAGCAATCCGCTAATTTACCCGGTAAGGAATCTGTTTCTAAAGCACTTTTGCGTCGGGTTAGTTCCCGCGCCTTTCGAGCCGCCTCACGGGCACGAGCGGCAATGATTGATTTTTCAATTATCTTTTTTACAATCGCCGGGTTTTCCTCACAAAATAAATCTAATCCCTCTCCAACTATCGATTCAACAATACCTTTTACTTCACTATTACCTAATTTTGTCTTGGTTTGACCTTCAAACTGTGGCTCTCTTAATTTGACACTTATCACCGCAGTTATCCCTTCGCGAACATCCTCCCCGGAAAGTGAGAAATCAGCCTCCTTGATTAAATTATTCTTCCTGGCATAGTCATTCAGAACACGGGTCAGACCTGATTTGAAACCAATTAAGTGAGTTCCGCCTTCATGGGTATTAATCGTATTGGCGTAAGAAAAGACATTTTCCTGGTAACCATCATTATACTGGATAGCAATTTCTACCTCTACCGAGTCTTTTTGTTTTGAGAAGTAGATAGGTTTATCATGAAGTAGTGTTTTATTTTCATTCAGGTGCTCAACAAAAGAGATAATTCCACCTTCATAGACAAAGGTATGTTCTTTCTTTGACTTTTCATCTAAAATTGAAATCTTTAACCCTTTATTTAAAAAGGCTAATTCTCTCAAGCGGTGAGATAACATATCAAAGGAGAATTCCTGGGTTTGCTTAAATATCTTTTTATCCGGCTTAAATCTAACCCTGGTCCCTGTTTTATTGCTTGTTCCAATTATCTCAAGGTCAGTCGTTGGTTTTCCTGATTTATATTTCTGGCAATAGACCTTTCCATCCCGGCTAACCTCAACCTCTAACCATTCGGATAACCCATTAACAACCGAAATACCTACGCCATGGAGTCCCCCGGAGATTTTATAAGATTTATCATCAAATTTACCGCCGGCATGAAGTGTGGTCATCACAAGTTCTACACCTGTTTTTTTATAAACAGGGTGCATCTCCACAGGTATGCCTCGACCATCATCTTCAACCGTAACACTTCCATCCTGATGGATTTCAACCTTGATATTCTGACAGGCACCAACTAATGCCTCATCAATTGAGTTATCCACCGCCTCATAGACAAGGTGATGCAAGCCCTGAATATGTGTATCACCGATATACATACTTGGTCTTTTTCTGACCCCTTCTAATCCTTCCAATACCTGGATTTTCTCGACATCATAAGTTGTTGACATTATTTAGATTACCTCCTCGTTTTTTGGTAATTGGTAACTGGTAATTGGTAACTAATTACCATTCACCAGTTACCATTCACCAGTTACCAATTACCATTCACCAGTTACCAATTACCAGTTACCATTCACCAGTTACCATTCACCAGTTACCATTCACCAGTTACCATTCACCAGTTACCATTCACCAGTTACCAATTACCAATTACCAGTTACCAATTACCAGTTACCAGTTACCAATTACCAGTTACCAGTTACCAATTACCAATTACCAGTTACCAATTACCAGTTACCAGTTACCAATTACCAGTTACCAGTTACCAGTTACCAATTACCAGTTACCAGTTGTTTGTTAAGATTGGAAATATACATCCTTTATAACTTGCATTCCCACCGCAGAATTAATCTTTTTGATAATATCTTTTTTAAAGAAGGAAAGTTCATTACACCAGGCGGAGCTATCAACCTTAACAAAAATTATCTTATCCTTGATTGTCAATGGTTTTGTATGGACCGCAACATTAGTTCCAACTACCTCTTGCCATAATTGAATTGCCCGTTCTTCAGCTAATTTATGTGCTAAAGAAATTTCTCGCCCCTTATCAATTACCTTTATTCTCCGCATCATTTTATCTAACACATTGCCAAATTCTTCAATTCGCCGCCCTCTCATTTATCTCACCCTGCCTGATTTTAAATATGCAGGCATCCTTTACAAAATCTGGATTTAAGTCATGTAAATCCGTCGTGGTAATAAATACCTGTGTCTGGTCTGGTATAAAATTTAGAAGAGCCTGACGCCTATTCTTATCCAATTCAGAAGTAACATCATCTAACAAAAGGATAGGAAATTCTTGTGTTTGTTGATAAATATTTTGCACCCGGGCTAATTTTAAACAAATAGTGATAGTTCTTTGTTGTCCCTGTGAGGCAAAGTATCTTGCCTCAACATCATTTATATAAAAAGAAATATCATCTCGATGAGGTCCAACTAAAGTTACTTCCTGTCTTATCTCATCTTCCTGCTTATTTTTCTGCGTTTTTCTAAAGTCTTCCTCAACCACACAAGGTCTATATTTTATCTTTAGTTCTTGCGGCTGTCCACTAATCTGAGGATAAACTTCATTAATTAAGGGATTTAAACTATCTATTAGTTCTTTTCTTTTCTTTATAATCTCAATACCTGTTTCTATTAGTTGTTCATTCCATACCTCTAATTCTGTTATGTCACATTTCATATTTTTCTTGAGGAAAGATAATGTTTGATTCCGCTGTCTAATGATTTTGAGGTATCTTTGCAGGTTGTATAAGTACTTTGGGGATGTTTGTGAAAGTTCAATATCCATAAATCGTCTTCTTATTGCCGGGGCGCCTTTGATAATATTCAAATCCTGTGGTGAAAAGACAATTACCTTCAATTCCCCAATCAAATCTATTATCCTGGTAAGCGGTTTATTATTTATCTTTACCTTCTTAAGATTATTAGTAAATAAGATGTTAATCTCAAGTGTAGTATTATTTTTCCATATTTCCCCATTTAGATAAAAATCTGTTTGCCCAAATTTAATTAGTTGTCTATCCTCACTTGTGCGGAAGGATTTTAGAATACCAAGAAAATATATCGCCTCTAAAAGATTTGTTTTCCCTGCCCCATTTTCTCCTACAAAGATATTTATTTTCGAATCAAAATTTAACTCGTTATCGAATAAATTTCTAAAGTTTTTGGTAATTATTCTTTTTAAGAACAACTGGTCACCTTTGTATGCTTCTCCTGAAAATAGGAAGTAGAGAGTAGAGAGTAGAAAGTAGAAAGTAAAGAAAACATCACTCCTCACGCCTATTTCCTTACCTCCCACCTTCTATCTTCTACCACCATTTTTATCTTCCTTTGTGCCCACTCCCTATGGGCATCGTCGTTTCTCCTATACCCTATGTCAAGGTTAAATATATCTGTGAAATCTGCGGATTAATTTCCATTGCACAGGTAGTTTTTTTTCACTCTCATCCTCATATCTCTTATCAACAGAACTTCACGCATTTGTAGTATATCCATCTAAAGCAAAATAACTCCCAGTTATTATCTCTGGTTAAAGTAAATTACCAACTGATGTTATAAACTCATCAAAATCCTTTAGGTCATATTTTGTATATCCTAAAATATTTCTGTCTTCAATCTCCAAATAACGGTGAATGAGTTTGTTTCTAAATTTTACCATTTTCCTTAATCTTAAAACTAAATCTTCGTTTAAAACCCCTTCTTTCCCTAATATTTCAAAACATTCCCCAAAAGCCGAAACTCCTTTATTGAATCTTTTGGCGGCAATATGAACACAAATTCCACCTACAGATTCAATGGCTTGTAATAAATAATATTTTACCGCAGCCATATTCTCTTTTTTAGACCAAAATTCTTTTTCGTCTATAGAAGTAAGTCGTTGTATTTCTTTTAAAGCTTCCCTAATCTCTGAAACCCTTTGTTTAATCTTTTCTTTGTCTATTTCCATAAGGATTAACCCGCCACTAATTCTTTTAAAGATTGGTAAGCAATATATTCATTAGCCAGAGTATCTAAAGATGTGTTTTCTATCATCTCGGTGAGTAATTGATAATTTTTGCAAAAAAGCAATTGTCCACGATTGAAAATATTATTTAAAAAATAACCTGGTGCAAAGTTCAAGACCTTTATCTCAATAATATCAAACAGCAAGTTAGAGTCTTTAGCTACTATTTCGGAAAGTTCCAATTCAGAATTAAAGATGTCCCCTTTCTCTATATTGTCAAGATAAATACCAATATCAATATCTCTAAAAGATGGTCCATCTAAAAAAGAACCAAAAATAAAGGCAAAAACAATCTCATTTTTATTCAGGAGGGATTGTTTAATCTTCTCTATAATCTTTTGCCTTTGATTCTGTTTAAAAGATAAATATTCATTCATAATTTGATGCCTCTTTCTTGAGTGATAGGAATTTGCTTTTTGGGTCTTTTGGATTGTTTATTCATTTTTGCACCTTCTGAGGGTATTTTAGCAAAAATTTTAGCATATGTCAATAAAAAAATTCGACCTGTGAAATAGGTCGACATGGGAAAACAAAATTATACTCCACTGCCTGGTGTCCGAAAAGGAGATAGGGAGATATTATTAAAAAAATTGAAATTAATACTTGATGTTCAAGTTTTTTAAAGGTATAAAGATTTAACCGCAAAGAGCGCAAAGGAAGATTTCGCAAAGGACGCAAAGGAAGGAAAATAAGGTGGTGAACAACCTATTGCTTTGTTAAGTT
>JBFLXS010000175.1 GCA_040755795.1 bacterium
GCAAGCAGGAAAGCGAACCTAAAGGTTCGCACTACATTTATCGAATGTCACAGGTTAATTCGTGTCCATTTGTGGCTAATTTCTCTAATTCTCTGTGAACTCTGTGCCTCTGTGGCTGAACGGTTACCATTAATTCGAGGAGACATTTACAATTCTTTCAGCGCCAATAATTCATATATCTTGACGGCATTTTGTTTTCCTTTGACAGTTTCTTTCCCTAATTCCTTCACTTTTACTTTATCTTTTACCTGTTGATAGGTGAATTCACTGATAATAATATTGGTGTGAAATTTTTTATTTATACCTTCTAACCTTGCCCCCAAATTAACATTATCTCCAATAATGGTATAATCTTTTTTCAACTCAGAACCCATATTCCCAACAACCATTTTACCCGTATTAATTCCAATGCCGATATTAAAAGTAGGCTGGCCTTTTTTAATCCGTTCTTCATTAAGTTTATGAAGCTCATTCATCATATCTATAGCGGTGCGACAGGCTCTTTCTGCATGGTCGATTTGCCCTTCTAACGGTGCACCATAAAAAGCCATAATTTCATCTCCAACATATTTGTCGAGTGTTCCATCATATTTAAAGACAATTTCTGTCATCCGCTGAAGGTATTCATTCAGGAGAAAGACGACATCCTTTGGCGGAAGGCTTTCTGATAAGGTGGTAAAATCGCGAATGTCTGAAAATAAAACGGTTAATTCCTTTTCTTCTCCCCAAAGTTTTAATTTCTCCGGGTCCTTAATAATCTCTTCAACGACCGTGGCATTGACAAAGTGCTGAAAAGCCTCTTTTATTCTTTTTCGTAGATTCTCCACAATAATATATTGAGATATTAAAATAATAAAATAGCTCATAACAATAATTAGACCAGGTCGAAATATCTCTATCCAGATACAGTGTAAATTAAATAGATATATCGCCCCTAATAAATAAAGAATGAGTATTTCTAATGTAAAAATTGCTCCCCAAAATGGTTTTAATTTTGGTATGACCAGACCGATAAGAACCGATAGAAAAATCATAATAATTAGATTTACCGCAAAAGACGGAACTTGCAAGAAAGAACGGCTTAAGATATTATCAATAATATTGGCATGAATTTCAACACCAGGATAAATAGAAGAAAAAGGTGTTACCCGCAGGTCCATTAACCCAGCCGCCGTAGAACCAATTAAAATTATCTTATCCTTAAAAACCTCTGGCTCTATAATTGGCTTCATCCCTTCCTCTATTAAACAATGAGAGGCAAAAAGAAGATAATATGAATAGTATTTATATGTCTTTATCCCCCCTTTATAATTTATAAACATTGTTCCATCTTCATTGATTGGAATTTTAACCTTTTTATCTAAATAAATCCCATCCCCTGGAACAAGTTTAATCTTTTGGACATCAAGCAAATTCATTGTTACCGCTAAAGATAAAGATGGATAAAACCGCTTATTAAAATTAATTAAGGTATATGCCCTCCGAACGGGACCATCCTCGTCAGGAATCATATTTATATGCCCAACACCTTTGACCGCTTTACAAAGTAAAGGTAGTGGTGGTGTCACACCATCAAATCTTTTAATTGCCTTAAAATCAGGGTTAAATTCAAGTGGCACCGCAAATTTATTTATCCAATCACAAGAGACATAATCAACTTCTCCTTCATCTGCTTTGGATTGAAATATATCTGCAAGATAAACATTTTCTGTTTCTCGGGCGCTTTCAGCTAATATCCTATCATAGTCCTGATAGAATGAATTTATTATCTCCTTTATTCTATTTGCTTTATTGGTCTGGATTAACTCATCTATTTCCATAATTGCCTGGTTTACATCTTCTTTTTCAACCATAGACTTACTTGTTTCTGTAAAAAGGACATCAAAGACAACTGCCTTTGCCTGGCTTAAATATTTAATTAATCCGCTATGCACCTCTCTGGTCCATGGCCATCTTCCATACAAATCCTCCATTTGCCTGATACTTTCCTCATCAATATCAATAATCACAATATCACTTCTTGCCTCTTTCGGGTCGGATAAGAGCCTGAAGCGATAATCCAGGGTTTTTCTTTCAAAGGTATTAAAAATGTCTTCAAAAGGCAATGAGATAAACAGAATAAGTCCTAAAACAACCAGAGATAACCCCACTCCTAAAAGGTATTTATACCGTTTCCATAATTTATAAAATAATCTTTGCATTAATACCTCCCTTTAGAAAACGTAACCGTTCAGGATATAGCCACAGAGCCACAGAGAACACAGAGGGAATATATAATCATGAATGAATCCCGTTAGATGTTTTACTATCTAACGAGATGAATCCGAATCTCTCTGAACAACAAAAAGATTTGTAGTGCGAGGTGTTAGCCTTGCTTCTGGCAAGCCAGAAGGTGAACCTAAAGGTTCACACTACATTTATGGGATATCACAGATTAATTCGTCTCCTTAAGTGACTAATTCTTTAATTCTCTGTGAACTCTGTGCCTCTGTGGCTGAACGCTTACTAGTGTGGTGTTGAGTAAGTTTTGCACGGAGTATCATCAGGTTTCGTAACCTGCAAACGGATAATTGGTAACTGGTAACTGGTAATTGGTTAAATAGTTTCGTCCTGAGCTCAGCCGAACGGTATTTAATTACCAGTTACCAATCACCAGTTACCAGAATCAAATTCCGTGCGTTATTTGTTCAACACGACACTCGAAAACAATCTCCCGCTCCTTAAACCTACTGTCTATTTTTACCATAAATTTAATTTTTTGTCAAGTAGCTGGTGAGTAGTGGGTAACTTTTTATGAATTTATCCTTGACAAAGGGATAAAAATAATATATTATATATAGGTGTTGAAGGTTTAAGATGATAAAACGGCTATTTGATGTCATTATATCTTTAACCGGGATTGGATGGTATTGGGGTTAGACCGTGAATGTTGAATGTAAAAGGGAGTTGCTTTCTACACTCAAGAGGCTGTTGACAAGAAAAAGTATAGTCCCTTTGATGAGGAAGAAGTTTTAATGTATGTATAACTCTATTAAAATAAAGCACTTGAGAGGTTACACTTAAATTTACATGGATTTATTCACACATTCATCTATCAAAACATTGATTATAAATAAAAATTTGCACCAGCATTGCATTCACTCCAAGTCCTTAATTCTCAAGAGGTTGTGTAATATTCACCCCCGTTATACCGCTGAAAAGATATGTCAACAGCCTGTCAAGGTCTGACCCTAATCCCTTCTCGACATATTGGGTAAGTTACATATCGATTTCGACTAAAGGAAAATATATGAAGATTTGTTTTCTGGCAGGAGCCAACTCGGTTCATAGTCATCGTTGGATAAGATATTTTGTTAATAAAGGGTATGAGATTTACTGGATTTCGCTTATGCCTTCGATAGAACCCTTTTCTGAGACGATATCATTTTATGATATTGGTCCTTTATCGACAAATCCAATTGATGTTTTTATTCAAGTTTTAAAGGCAAGACAATTAATAAAAAAAATTAAGCCCAATCTTTTACATATACATTCTGCAGGAACTTATGGACTTATTGGTGTGTTGAGTGGATTTCACCCTTTTATTGTAACCACCTGGGGTTCTGATGTCTTGATTAGGGGTCAGTCTTTAATCAAGCGACCAATAATAAGATTTGTATTAAAAAAATCTGACTTAATTACTTGTGACGCTGACCATATGATAAACGCGATGTCAAAATTAGGAATAGATAGTAAAAAAATGAAACTTATTTATTTTGGAGTAGAACCTGATAAGTTCAAGCCTGGTTTAAAAGACAAAAACCTGTTGGCAAAATGGGATGTTGGCGATTCGCCAACGGTTATTAGTTTAAGAAATCTTGAACCTGTATATGATATTGAAACATTAATCAAAAGTATTCCTTTGGTTTTAGAAAAAATACCAGAAACAAAATTTATAATTGCTGGTATTGGTTCGCAGGAAGAACATCTGAAAAGATTAGCGGAATCATTAAGGGTTATAAACAGCATAAGATTTGTGGGCAGATATTCGCACCTTGAGCTTCCCAATTATTTATCCTCAACAGATGTTTATGTATCCACATCGCTTTCAGACGCTGGTATTGCCGCCAGTACAGCGGAAGCTATGGCTTCCAACCTTCCTGTCATTGTTACCGATTCAGGAGAAAACAGAAAGTGGATTAAAGATGGAGAAAATGGGTTTGTAATTCCTATCAAAAATCCCAAAATACTGGCTGAAAAAATAATTTACTTGTTTGAACACGATGAAATAAGAAAAAAAATTAGCGAAAATGGTAGGGAAATAATCAATGAAAAAAATAATTACTACAAAGAAATGGGAAAGATGGAAGAGATTTATGAAGAAATCATTAAGAACAGTTAAGCGGGTATTAGATAAAGTTCTTGGAACAAAAGTTGATGAAATTTATTGGCGATCTCGAAAAAGGACATGGGCAAAAGATTGTATTTCCTCAGAATCATTATTACATCCACATCGCAAATTTTTAATTGAAAGGATAGATTTGTATTCTCCATTTGAATCGTTGATTGAAATCGGCTGTGGTGCTGGTCCTAACCTTTATCTAATTGCAAAGAGATTTCCGAAGGTAAAACTTTATGGAATTGACATTAATAAAAATGCTGTGGAAGCAGGTCGTAACTTCTTTGCGGCAGAAGGTATTAATTCTGTCTCTCTGGGTGTAGGTAAATCTGAAAACTTATGTTCATTCTCAGATAAAAGCATTGACCTGGCTTTAACTGATGCAGTTTTAATTTATATTGCTCCAGACAAAATTGAAAAGGTAATAAAGCAATTAGTTCGTGTTGTGCGAAAAACACTGATATTTGTGGAATGGCATAGTAATTCACAAACATCAATTTATAATGATCATTGGGCACATAATTACAAAAATATATTAAAAGATTTTATTCTCCCAAATAAAATAAAATTTACTAAAATTCCAGAAAATATTTGGGCTGGAGATTGGGCAAAATACGGATATATAATTGAATCAACATTAAAACCATGAAAAAAGTTTTGATTATTGCAAATTTATATCATGCTTTTCCACGAATACCGGGCATATCAACTTATTTGCCAGAATTTGGGTGGCAGGCAACAATAGTTACACCCCCTCTGGATGATAAGGCAGAAAGTCAACTCGGTTTCCCTAAGCAATTTTTAGAAAGGGCTAGAATTATAGAAGTGCCTTATCATGGTGATATTTTCTGGTTTTGGAGAAAGATATTTAAGTTACTTGGCTTTGAAATAAAAGAGAGTATAACCGAGCAGATAAAAGAATCTGTTGGTATAATTTCAAAGGATTCTTTTATTGATTTCATAATGAAATGGTATCAGACTTTTTTTGCTTATCCTGATACTGAAAAGGGATGGAAGAAATCTGCCCTTAAATCAGCAGGTAAAGTTTTAAGAAAAGAATATTTTGATGTCATATTGAGTAGTATTCCCTTTCCCACAAGCCATATTGTTGCTTATAATATAAAGAAAAAATTTGGATTACCCTGGGTTGCAGACTTTCGTGATACCTGGACTGAAAATCCAGTTTATACTTTTCCAAATTTTAGAAAAAGAATTGATAGAAGATTGGAAAAAAAGACGATGAGGTATGCAGATGCAGTGGTAACCGTTTCGCTTCCATACGCTAATAGTATTGAGTCACTTATTAAAAAAAAACCAGAAATAATTGTCAATGGTTTTGACCCTGAAAATCTGAATGTTTCAGGCGTGGTATTAACCGATAAATTTACAATTACTTATACAGGTACTATTTATACTAATAAGCAGGACCCTGAAAAATTTTTTATTGCTCTCAGAAATTTAATTGATAAAAAATTAATTGAGAGAAAGGATTTAGAAGTAAGATTTTATGGAAAGATTTTAAATTGGTTAAAAAACGACATAGAAAAATATGGACTTAATGATATAGTAACGCAATATGGGACTGTATTTAGGAGTGAGGTACTGTCCAGACAAAAGGAATCTCATGTTCTTTTGTTTTTTAACTGGGAAGACAGGGAGAAAAAGGGGCTATCTCACTTAAAGTTTTTTGAATATCTGTCTGCACAGAGACCAATTCTTGCCAGCGGAGGGTTTGTTGGTGATGAGATAGAAAAAATACTCCTTAAGACAAAAACAGGCGTTTTTGCCCCCACAGTTGAGAATATTACAGATGCTCTTTTAAATTTTTATAAGGAATATAAGCAAAGTGGCAAAGTTTTTTATTACGGCAGGTTAAATGAAGTCAAAAAATATAGTTATTATGAAGCGGCAAAGAAATTTTCCATTGTCTTGAGCAGAATAACTAAGGAGCACTATGAGTTTAACGCGATATAAAATGTACAAGAGAATATCAGAATGTCTTAAAGAACCGATAAGGGGAAAAATTTTAGGCATAAGTAGTATAACTAATTTCTATCCATTAATCGATAAAGAAAGAAGTGAAATTATAGTAACAGAGTACCCGGAAATAGATATGCAGAATTTGCCTTTTGCTGAAAATAGTTTTAATTATGTAATAAGTGACCAAGTAATAGAACACCTTGAAAATCCTCAGAAAGCAATAGATGAATCATACAGAGTATTAAAAGAGGATGGTATGGTGATACATACAACCTGCTTTATGAACTATATACATGTTGCCCCAAAAGACTTCTATCGTTTTTCTCCAGACGCATTAAAGTATCTCTGCCGTAATTTTTCAGAAGTAATGCAGTGTGAAGGTTGGGGAAATCGTGTGGCAATTCTTATCTGTTTTATGGGTGAGCGGTTTAGAAGTATAAATATTCCAGCAAGCCGGTTCAGTATAAAAAATATAATTGCCAATTATAATGAGGAACACTATCCAATTGTTACCTGGATTGTGGCAAAAAAGTAATATGGAGCATGAGAAAAAATTTAATTTGCAATTTGAAGTTGAACAACGACATTTTTTAGAGAAACTTGATTTTGTTGATTGGTTTCGGTATTTTTACATCATCAAAGAAGTGATTGACTTTACACCAGATAATGTTCTGGAAATCGGAGTCGGGAGTGGGATGGTAAAAAATTGCCTCAAACCTATTGTTAAAAATTATATGGTGATGGATGTCAACAAAAATCTTCAGCCTGACATCGTAAACGATGTGCGAATTTACCAAGATAGATTGAAGTGTAAATTTGAATGCGTAATTGCCGCTGATATTCTTGAACATATGCCATTTTCCGACTTAGAGAGAAGTTTAAAAAATATTTATTCATACTTAAAAAATAAAGGGATAGCAATTATTACAATTCCACACCGCCGTACTAATTTTTTATTTATGACACCTACAAATAAACCGCATGTTTTTACTCTACCAACAGGATTTTTAAGTCCGGGTGCATTTTACCGCAGATTTATAAAAAGAAAGATATGGATTGACCCTGACCATTGCTGGGAAATAGGTGACGGTAGAATTAAGAAACATGATGTCGAAACATTATTTAAAAAATGCGGTTATGAGATATATAAATTCAGAAAACTTTTTTATGTTGACTTTTGGGTTTTATTTAATCTGAGGACAAAAATTGGAAATGTTTGAAAACGGCTAAGGTTTAGAATGCCACGCCTTGCTCAAGAGAATTGGTGTAATTTTTAGAATAACTCGAAATTTTGTTAGGAGGAAAGGACACAATTACGCATTAGCCCTGGTGTGGTGTTGAACAAATAACGCACGGAATTTGATTCTGGTAACTGGTGATTGGTAACTGGTAATTGGTAACTGGTAATTAAATACCGTTCGGCTGAGGTAATCGGTCAGTTATTGGTGGGAGAAAGGCATAAAGATTAAATTTC
>JBFLXS010000176.1 GCA_040755795.1 bacterium
TAGGGACATCGTAACCGTTCAGGGTGTAACGAAGGGGAAATGGAGAAATCAGGGAAAAGGGGAAAAAATATTCTTATTTTAGTAAGAAAATCATATTATTTAGAATGTCATTGACAACTGATGAAACTTTCTGCTACCTAATTCCCCTACCCCTCTCCTTTCTCCCCATTTCCCCTTTTCTCCTTATGGACACCTGAACGCTTACGGGACATCAAAATAAGGAAACAAATAGAGTAGTAATATTCATTACTGCCGTGATTCTCCTGGTGTTAACTGAATGCTGATTCCTGATTACTGAAAACTTACATAATTCTGTAAGCATTCAACCATCAGAAAACAGAAGTAAGTAAAGAGTAACTTCTTGCTTACTGATTACTAACTGCTGATGCCTGAACGCTTACAAAAAGAGGCTCATAAAGTGAAAATAGAACAATATATCCCGGGTAATTCTGTGATTCATTCATTAGACCCGAGAGCAAAACTGATAATGATAGTAACCGCGCTTTTATTTACTGTATTAGCAGATAATTTTACTACCTTAGGAATAATAATTTTCATTTTGTTATTAATGATTATTTTAACACAATTACAACTAAAAGATATTTTTGTTCAATTGCGATTTTTGAAATGGCTTTTGATATGGACATTTTTAATCTATCTTATTGCTCCTCAAGAATATTCTTTAAATCAACGGTTATATTCAGGAACATTATTTAGTGTAAAATTGGTAGTTTTAATTTTATGGGTTTCAGTTTTAGGACTAACCACTTCTTCCGTAGATTTATGTCATGGATTAGAATATTTATTAACTCCTTTAAAAAAAATCAAGATACCGATACAAGACATAATTTTAATTCTTCACTTAAGTTTAAGACTTATTCCGATATTGTTTGAAGAATTAAATACAGCCATTAAGATGGAAGAGATAGAGGTTAAAAAAGGAAATATCTTAAAAAAGATAAGATATATCATTCCTGCTATGGTTCTATTATTTAAAAATTCATTCCAGCGAGCTGATGAATTAGCAGTGGTTTTAGAAAGCAGTGGAGACCAAATAATCAAAAACAGGACTAAAAAACTAAAAATGGCGAAAAAAGATTATTTATTCTTATCCGTTATTGGGATTACTTTAGTAATTGGTAATTGGTGAGTAGTAAGGGGTAATTAATTACCTCAAAAAGGAGGAAATTACTATGGCGATGATGCGTGATATAAAAAGAAGGATAAAATCGATTAAAAATATCCAACAAATTACTCGAGCAATGATGCTTGTTGCCGCCGCTAAAATGAAGAAAGCAGAGATGAGTATTACTTCTGCCAGACCTTATGCCTATGGGTTAAATGAGATTCTCAGCAGTCTGGCATTAAGGGTAGAAAGAGAAGAAGATTATCCACTACTTTTAAAACGGCAAGTTAAAACATCAGGATTACTTATGTTCACTTCTCAAAGAGGGTTGTGTGGTGGATTTAATACCAATCTGATTAAAAATGTATTTCATTATTTAGAAGAAGAGCGTGATAAATCTATTGATATTAAATTAATGATAATCGGGAGAAAAGGATTTAATTTTTTTAAACGATTTGATTACAATATACCATTTACACTTCCTACACCTGACCAGGTTACTTATAAATTTGCAGAAGAACTAACAAAAAGAGTTATTGATTTATACACCTCTAATGAAATAGATGAGATAACTTGTGTCTATAATGAATTCAAATCTGTTTTTAGACAACAAGTAGTTCGAGAAAAATTACTGCCTATTATTCCCCTGTCACCTCCTTCTTCCAAAATAGTCTCAGAGTATCTCTATGAGCCTTCTAAAAAAGAGATACTAAATACCCTGCTTGAAAAACATATCGTTGTGCAGCTTCATCGTATTCTATTAGAATCACAGGCATCTGAACATGCAGCAAGAATGGTTGCGATGGAATCCGCGACAACTAATGCCAAAAAGATGATAAATGAGTTATGGCTTTCTTTCAACCGAGCAAGACAATCCTCTATTACGAAGGAAATAGCAGAAATTACAGGAACCGCCGAAGCACTTAAAGGATAAATATGGCAAAAGGGTAACTATTCACCCTGTAGGAGAGTAGGGAAGTAGGAAAGTAGGAAGTAGGAAGTAGGAAAGTAGGAAGTAGGAAGAGGGGAAAATACTTCATACTATTTTCCCCCTTTCCTACTTCCTACTTCTTACTTCTTACTTGCCTGGTATGCTGAATAGTTACGCAAAAGGTAAGATGTAAGACCGCGCAAATCAACTCCTTTTATCCACTAAATCTGCTAAAAGTCCAATTGCCAGAACTTGCACGCAAGACATTAAAATAACAATGACACTAATATCCATCACTTTATCAAGCACAAAATAACTATAGCAAAAAACAACCATTGCGATTAAAAATAGTGTCAGACTCAAAGGAATAAATATCTTCAAAGGATTAAAATACATCACTGTCCGAATGATAAGCAGGATAAAATTATAGGTATCGTAAATCGGTCTTATTTTAGATTTGCCTTCTCGCGGCAGGTAATCTATGGGGATAAATTTTACTAAATAATCATTTGTGAGCATTGCCAGAGTAATCGTAATGGTAAAAGAAAATCTATCAGGTAATATATTAAAGAATTTCAAGGCAATATCTTTTTTAAAAACACGCATACCTGAATTCAAGTCCGGGATTTGTGCCTCAGTAAGATAATTGGCTAACATATTTAACAAAAACTTAGCTGGTCTGCGGATAAGTGGGATTTTTTGCTTCTTTCTTGCTCCAACCACCATATCGTATTCACCAATAGAATTAATTAGTGTTGGCATTTCTGAAACAGGATAAGTTCTATCTGCATCTATAATCGCTATGATTTCATATTTAGCCTTTTTAATACCTGTTTTAATCGCAAAACCATATCCTCTATTTTTAGGAAGTTGGATTAAACAAGTTCCTTTGTCTTGAGTAATCGTAGCCGTTTTATCTTTCGAGGCATCATCAACCACGATTATCTCATACTCATAGCCCTGCATATTTTCACGCAGTGTATCAATTAAACCACCAATACTCTTTTCTTCATTATAAGCCGGGATAACAATACTTACTTTATTCATTTTAATATGTAGTGTAATTCACTCCATCAGAATCTAAGCCATCATAATTGACCATAATCTTTCCTATTGCCGGGTTGTATAACCACCCACCAGTGTTAGTTACACTATTTCCATAAGTTATTTTATCACTTGTTCTTATATTATAAGGGACATTCATTCCCAGATTTGCCGATGGTATTTTCCTTAGATAAGTGGGAATAAACGGTGGGTCGCCAAAACTATCCAGACTATCCGGATAAACACGGTGTTCATTATAATATCGCATAATTGCATCTCTCAATATCCTTAAATTTGCCTGAGTAGAAACATCAGCGGTTTTACCAACCGTTCGCTCCATAAATTTAACTCCTGTTTCTTGAGTCATTTGTTGTGTTGTTTTAGAAGTAAAATAAACACACAAAAAACCAATGATACAAAGAGTTAAGATTATTCCAATAATCCCCATTCCTTTTTGCAATTTAGTTCCTCCTTTTTAATCCGCAAGATTTTACCGCAGATTTCAATTTATTTCCATCAATAATCTATATCCTCTGCGGATTTAATTTAGCAATTCTTTAATCTTATCCTTTATATTTTCACTCTTCATCAATGTTGTGCCGACTAAAATCGCATCGATTCCCTTTTCTTGAAGTAATTGAACATCCTCCTTTGTCTTTATCCCACTTTCACTTACGACTGTTTTCTCCTTTGGTATGATTAATTTTAGCATAAAAGTAGTTTTCAAGTCAACCACAAATGTATATAAATTACGATTATTTATTCCAATAATCTCACTTTTCACCTGTGAAACCTTATCCCAGTCATCATAATTATGAACCTCTAATAAAACATCTAATCCTAAAGTCTGACTTATACTTAAAAAACTATTAATTTTCTCAAGAGGTAGGCAATCGACAATTAAAAGTATGGCATTTGCGCCCCAAACCTTTGATTCATAGATTTGATATTCATCGATAATGAAATCCTTCCGCAAAATAGGGATATGAGTTGCTTCTTTAACAGCCTTCAGATGTTGTAAATTGCCTTGAAAGAAGTTTTCATCCGTCAGCACAGAGATAGCCTTTGCCCCGCTTTCCTCATAAATTTTGGCAATAGCCACCGGGTCAAATTCTTCGCAAATAACCCCTTCTGTTGGCGATGCCTTTTTAATCTCGGCAATCAATTTTACCTTGCCCCTCGGATAAGAGATAGCGCGTTTAAAATCTCTGGTATCTTTAGGTAAATCGTAAGCCACTTTTTTCATCTCTGCCATAGGCTTGATTATTTTTCTTTTTTCTATTTCTATTTTTTTCTCTTTAAGTATTTCTTTTAAAATCATTGTGAAGTAAATTCCTTTAACCTTTCTAACTTTTCTAATGCCAATCCTGAATCAATGGATTTTTTAGCTAACTCAATTCCTTCCTCAACGGTATTTGCTTTCCCACCAGCCATAATACCAAAGGCAGAATTTAATAAGACAACATCCCTTCTTGCCCCATCTTTTCCTTTTAACACGGCTAATGCCATTTCTAAATTCTTTTGAGTCTCACCGCCTTTAATTTCGTCTATGGAAGTTCGTTTTAGCCCAAACTCCTCTGGAGTAATCCAATAAGTAGAGATGTTTCCGTCTTCTTTTAATTCACTTATTTTAGTTCGACCGGTAATAGATATTTCATCCACCCCTTCTTCGCCATGAACAACAAATACTCGCTTACTACCAAGATTTTTCAAAACATTAGCTAAAGTTTCAGTTAGATTTTCATCATAGACACCTAAAAGTTGTCTTTTAGCACCAGCAGGATTAGTCAGAGGTCCCAGGATATTAAAGATAGTTCTAATGCCAACTTCTCTTCGCGGACCAATGGCATATTTCATTGCCAGATGGAGTTTAGGAGCGAATAAAAAGCCAATTCCAACCTCTTTAATACATTTTTCTATCACCTCAGGTAATACCTCAATATTTATTCCAAAACCTGTCAATAAATCTGCACTACCACATTTTGAGGAAACGGATTTATTACCGTGTTTAGCTACCTTAATTCCTGCTCCGGCAACGACAAAGGCAGAGATAGTCGAGATATTAAATGTATGTAATCCATCTCCACCAGTGCCGCAGGTATCTACCACATCACCTTCGACATTTATTCTCGTAACCTTTTCTCGCATCACCAAAGCCGCACCGGTAATTTCATCTACTGTTTCACCTTTCATGCGTAATGCGGTGATAAAACTGGCAATTTGGGCATCCGATGCCTGGCCTGACATAATTTCATTCATCACAGTTATGGTTTCTTCCTGCGTTAGGTTTTGATTTTGAACAACCTTTGCAATTGCCTCTTTAATCATCTTTAGTTACCTCCTCTGATTTTAGTAAATATCTCCTCTTGTATCCATATTAGTTATAATAACATTCTTATTCTTTGTATCTATGATGTAGAAGACTCTTAATTTCCCTATTCTAAACCGATAAAAGCCCTCTAATGCTCCTGTTAGTTTCTTTATAGATTTTCCATAATAAAAAGGCGTTACCTCCAGAATATCCAACATCTTCTCAAATCTTTCTTGAAAATCTCTGTTTAGTTTTTCATAATACTTTTTTGCCTTATTTGTCCAGATTACTTCGAACATCTTTTAATATCATCCCAAACCCGACTGACTTTTCCAGTTTTAATATCCTCTAATCCCTCTTTTATATCCTTAAGTAATTGATGGTCACAAATGGTTTCACAAGTAGCCTTCCATGAATTAATAGCCTTTTGAATATCTGGAGAGAAAATTTTTTTCTTTATCTGCTGAGCCATTTTTAAACCTCCCTTGATTTTCATTTTATCAATAAAGTTTCTGCTAATTTCTGGCATAGATGTTGGGTTAAAAAGTCAATATCCTTGCGTAATCTCTTGCGTTCTTCTCTTGTCCTAACTAATGTTTTCAAAGATGGTCTATTCCCTTTAAAAGTATCTCTTGCCTGCCATAGTTGTTGTCCGGTTTCTACATTAATCATTCGAACACTAATTCCTACTTCCGCAGATGGTTGAAGAAAAAGGATGTAAAGAAGACCTACAACACTAACTACCGCTCCGATAACAATGATAGTATCTAACCAGTTATCTTCATCATCTTCTTCTTTATCTTTATGACAGCGATGGTCTGTGATGATAACTGGTGGTGAAGGTTGTTGTGCCTGGGCTACTTGTTTATCCTGTCCATAAGGTGTATATTTAGTAATTACTCCTAAGATAACGGCGTGAGCACCAAGCATCTTGCCAATTTTAACCGCAGTTGCTTCATCAATCCTATCTTTGCAAAAATCCTGTTCTTTAAAAAGGTCTTCTACCTTTATCCTTTCTACTAAATCAAAATGTCCAATCTTCCCTAACTGTAGATTGAATTCATCTGTAACTAAAAGGTTTGCCTCCTTTATTTTGGTCAAATTCTCAAAAGGTAAGACAGCAACCCGTTTTTCTTTTAACTTATGTATAGCGTCATCAATAAAAAAGTTATTCACCTGATATGGTCTTGTGCCTGCACAACTTGTGAAATTAAGCAAGGAAACAATAAGTAAAAAGGTTAATAACTTCAATGTAATTCCACCTCTTTATATTTGGTAATTGGTAACTGGTAATTGGTAATTGGTAACTGGTAATTGGTAACTGGTAATTGGTAACTGGTAATTGGTAACTGGTAATTGGTAACTGGTAATTGGTAATTGGTAACTGGTAATTGGTAATTGGTAATTGGTTACCAATTACCAATAATTAGGTACCAGTTACCAATTTTTAATTTCGTGAAGCCCTAATATAATGAATGCTTTCGGATAAAATCTGAGTTACAAATTCTCCTTATCTACTGTTATCATCTCTTTTATCTTCTCAAATGTCTTTTGCCCAATCCCTTTTACCTTAGTTATATCTTTAATTGATGGGAAGTCCCCATGTATATTTCGATATTCGATAATTCTGTTGGCTATGGCAGAACCAATGCCGGGTAATTTATCAAGTTCTTCGATAGAGGCAGTATTTAGATTGATTTTCAACTTCTCTGATAGAGATTTACTTCCCTCTACTGTTATAAAGCCAACATCAATAGCTCCATGTTTTTTTGAGGAAGAAGAATCTCTCTCTTCTTCCTTTAATGTTACGGTGATAGAGGCAAATTTTTCTACATTACCTACGGTTATCAATCCCCTAATCTTTTCAAAATCTTTTTTACCAACCCCTTTAACCTTAGTTATCTCTTCGACCGATTTAAACTTGCCATGCATCTTTCTATACTCAACAATCCTATTTGAAGTTACACTTCCAATCCTGGGTAAAGTCATTAGCTCTTCTAATGAAGCAGTATTTATATTGACTTTATCTGGTATTATTTCTTCTGAAAAAACCTCAAAGGCAGAATGCACGAGCTCAATCTTAGAGAGTGCGTTTTCTCCCTGGATATGCGTTACTATTAAAATCCCGGAGGCAATTAATGCTGAGACAATAAGAAATAAGACCACTTTTTGCTCAGAGCGATTAAAAATCTCCATAACTCCAAATCCTGTAACCGTTCAGCCACAGAGGCACAGAGTTCACAGAGAATTAGAGAAATTAGCCACAAATGAACACGAATTAACCTGTAACATTCGATAAATGTAGTGCGAACCTTTAGGTTCGCTTTCCTGCTTGCCAGAAGCGAGGCTAAAGCCTCGCACTACAAATCTTTTTATTATTCGTGTTCATTCGTGGTTATATATTCCCTCTGTGTT
>JBFLXS010000177.1 GCA_040755795.1 bacterium
TAGGGTCATAAAAGGTATACTTTTTCTTCCCAACTCCTTCCAGAAGGGAATATCTATTTCAAATTTAGGCCTGGCAAATCTCTTTATAATAAATAGAAGAGTAAAGAAAAAATATAAAATACTGACAAAGAAATGAATTATGACGAAGCCAACCAGACCATAACCTAAGAGAAGAATTGGGAAACCAAAGATTAAAAGTGAAATATTCTGAATAATACTCAACAAGGCACTATACTCAAGTTTCTGAAATGCCTGAAAGCACCATTTGAACCCATCAGATAGGGCTAAGAAAAAAGTCGACCCTCCCAGGATGTAGATGATTAATTTTGTCTCCGCGGGACAGTTCAATATACCTATTGCCAGATAGCTGATGATAAGTCCAATGATGGATAATCCTAACCTCATCAGGCCAATATTCCCAAGATACTTTCCTGCTCTGGATTCATCTTCTGCTACCTCACGCACGGCTAAAGTGCTTATTCCCAGCTCAGTTGTCATAAAGAATATCGTCACGAATGAGACTGCAAATGCATACTTACCTAATCCTGCATCACCAATTACCCTGGCCAGATAGGCAAATATTAATACCGAGAAAACTCTACATAGGGCATTCCCTAAAAACAAAACACCTGTATTTTTGGCTACTCTTCTTGCTATACCCATTTATAACAGTCCAACATACCTTAATTATGGTAACCGTTCAGGCTATATATCAAAAGTGTAAGAAAGGGGATAAGGAGATAAGGGCGATATGGAGATAAGATAATAGAAACAGATTGAAATTTATAGAAATAGCTATAAATTGATTGTGGAAAACAACAAATTTCCATAAATTTCTACTAATTTCAATTTTTTTAATAATATCTCCCTATCTCCTTAATCTCCCTATCTCCTTTTCTTACACTACCTGAACGCTTACATTATTTTAACACATCTAAAGTGAAAATGTCAAGAGGATTTAAGATTTTTCCTTGAAAATGACGATGGGATTTGTAATTCCTCACGATACTTTGCCACTGTTCTCGAGGCAATATTTATACCCTGTTGTTGAAGTAAAGTGGTGATTTTACTATCGCTTAACGGATTTTGTTTATTTTCCTGGGCAATTATCTCTTTTATCTTTTCTTTAATAGATAGGGTAGAAACACTTTCTCCTTCTTTGGTCGTTAGACCTGTTTTAAAGAAGAATTTCAATGGATGGACTCCATAAGGTGTTTTAACAAATTTGTTTGCGATTGTCCGACTGACTGTGCTTAAATGAAGATTAAGTCCATTCGCAATATCTTCTAATCTCATTGGGACAATCTTTTCTGGTTTGCCATCTTGTAAAAATTGCTGTTGTAGGTCAAATATTACCTTTGCCACATGGGTTAATGTCTTTTTTCTCTTCTCCATACAATCTAAGAAAAATAAGGCTGATTTCAATTTCTTCCGGATATATTCATTTTCTTCTGCAGAGAGATTTTTATCTTTTAACAATCTTTGATAGTAAGAACTAATTCTTAGCGACGGTATCCATTCATCATTGAGTTCTAATTTAAGTCCTTCTTCCTCTGTATTTGAGATAATAATCTCCGGGATAATGTATGGCGGGTAGAATTTTTCATATAATCGAGCCGGTTTTGGCTCCAACAATTTAACAAGTAGTCCAACTAATTCTTTTACCCGTTCTACTGTAATATTCATCTTAGAGGCAATCAGGTCATAGTTTTTATCTTGAATTGCCTTGAGGTAATTTTGAATTAAAGGTCCTAATGTTTCCTCCATTCCTAATTCTTTAGCCTGAATTAGCAGGCATTCTTCCAAATCCTTAGCTCCCACCCCGGTGGGTTCAAATTCTTGAATCTTACTCAAAACATCTTTAACTTCCCGCAGACTAACCTTTGCCTCTTTGGTTATCTCCTCAACCGCACTATCAAGGTAGCCATCTTTATTGATGTTGTCAATAATTAATTCGCCTATTTTATATTCATCATTAGTTAATGATGGCACCATCCGAAGTTGCTGGAGTAAATATTCTCTAAGAGAAAGTTGATGTGTAGGAATATTTTCATAAATTGGGTTAGACTCGATAGGTGGAGAAGAATCATAGGTAAAAGACTTTTTTGAAGATTCGAAGAAATCCTCCCAATTTATCTCCTCTTGTTTATCATTTTTTTTTATCTCTGGAAAATCAACAATTGGAAGCTCAAGGGTGGCAATATTATCTTCTTCTAAAACCGGATTTTGAAGTAACTCTTCATTTACTTTATCTATTAATTCCAGGTTAGAGAGTTGTAATATCTTTATTTTCAATTCCTGGAGTGGGGAAAATTTCATTTGTTGGCGTTGAGTTTGGTCAAGAGTTACTTTTGGCATAAGAAAACCTCGTCTTTAAATAATTGTAACCGTTCAGGAATATAGCCACAGAGTCACAGAGAACACAGAGAGAATATATAATCTTGAATGGTAAGTTTTCAGTAATCAGGTATCAGCACTCAGTTAACACCAGGAGAGTCACGGCAGTAATGAATATTACTACTCTATTTGTTTCCTTATTTTGATGTCCCTAATTCTCTTAAAAGTTGAGCATTGAACACTGACACCTGTTAACTGAATGCTTACACTAATTTTTATGGCGTTACGGTCATAATCTTTCGGGCTATTTCAGGATATTTGGCAATAAATTTCAATTCAGAGTCAACCAAAGGTTTCTGTGTATGGACATTGGCGTATCTGACTAAGTCCAATATTTTATTTGCCTCTTCCTGGTCTTTAAATGCTATCTCTAATTTTTCTGCGACATTTCTAAAACCTTTAATTCCAGAGTATTCACCGGCAACAATTTTTCTGCCAGTTACTATCACTTCTGGTTCGCCAAGGCCTAATTCTTCGAAATCATACAATTCGTAATTTCGGGCATCTTTTAGTGCTCCATCAGCGTGGATACCGGATTCGTGGGCAAAGGCATTGGCGCCAACGGCGACTTGATTTATTGGGATAGGAACGCCAAAGGCTATGGAGGCGTATTTAGCGATTTTCCAGGCACAGGATAATTTCACCTGCTCATCTAAAACATATTTATTCTCAAATCCGCGTGATTTTTGTAAGGCTAAGATAACCGAAACTAAATCAGCATTTCCTGCTCGTTCACCCATACCATTCACACAGACATTAATATAGGCATCTACGCCGCCATCAATCGCCCCCTTTGCGCCAGCAACTGAGCAAGCCGTTGCCATCCCCAGATCATTATGGCAGTGCTGTTCAAGAGGTAATCCTACCTCTTTAGCTAATAATTTCATTCGTTCATAAATGGTAAATGGGTCATCATAACCTAATGTATCACAGTATCTTATGCGGTTGGCACCATGCTGTTTTGCCGCATGAGCAAATTCTATCAGAAATTCATCATCTGTTCTCGAGGCATCTTCAGCATTGACTCCCACGGTCAGAATCCCTTTTTCTTTCGCTCTATCTAAAGCATCCGTCATCATCTGGATAATATTGGGTTTAGTCGAACTTTCTTTGGGAGACCTAACGATTCTATCCCCAAATTTCCCTTTCGTCATTTGCTCTGAGGTAGATATAGAGATATTCAGGTGTTTAACTTTTGTATTCTTGACACAGGCATCTATATCTTCAACAATCGCTCGACACCATCCAGATAGAATAATGGGTTTAAGCACACCCATTTCGGCTAATTCAAGATTAGCATTAAGATAGTGAATTTCATGGGGAGTGACTGGAAATCCAAATTCACTCTGGTAGATTCCCATCTCATTAAGATAGAGATTTAGCATTGTTTTTTCTAATTTAGCCAATCCTAATTTAGCTGTTTGCACCCCATCGCGGTTAGTTACATCAATTAAGTAAATTTTGTTCATCACAACCCTCCTTCTATTTGGTAAATGGTAACTGGTGAATGGTAATTGGTAACTAATTACCATTCACCAGTTACCATTTACCAAACAAAAGGAGATAGGGAGATATTATTAAAAAAAGTAGAAACTAATAGAAATTTATGGAAATTTGTTGTTTCCCACAATCAATTTCTACCTATTTCTATAAATTTCAATCTATTTCTATTATCTTATCTCCATATCTTCCTTATCTCCTTATCCCCCTTCTTACACTTCTAATGTATAACCTGAACGGTTACAAGAAATTTAATCATCAATTTAGATGTAATTGTTGGCATTCTATCCATATATTTTCTGAACTCCTATTTCAAGTTGCTGAAGGGCTACAAATTTCATGGGAGTCGGTTTTTCTTCTTCAAGGCAAAGTTCAATTACCTCCTTAATCCTTGGATAAAGTTCTTCAAGGGTTTTAGCCTGGGTATAGCAACTCTTTAAAGCAGGAACTGTAGCTACATAATATCCATCCTCATCTTGTTCAATCAATACACTAAAATTCATCATTTTTTTTCTTTCCATTTCTTATCCTCCAAAGGCATCTTTAAACTTATCAAAGAAACCTTTGTCCGTTTTAATTTCACTGCCACTAATTCGACCTAATTCTTCAAAAAGTTGTTTTTGTTTCTCAGTTAATTGAGTTGGGGTAACAACAATTACTCGGACAAATTGGTCGCCTCTGCCATAACCGTGCAACGAATGAATCCCTTTACCTTTTAGCCGAAAGATTTTATGAGTTTGAGTGCCGGGGGGGATTTTCATTTTAATCCTCTCGCCATCTATGGTTGGCACATTTATCTCTGTGCCCAGGGCGGCCTGGGAAAAACTTATGGGTAGCTCGCAGATAATATTATTATCTTCTCGAATAAAGGTTTTATCTTCTTTGACAAAGATAACTACATATAAATCCCCAGATTCACCTCCATGACCACCTCCTTCGCCTTCTCCACGAAGTCTAATTTGAGAGCCTGTATCTACTCCGGCGGGAATTTTAACGCTTATCGTTCGCGTTCTTGATATTTTGGCTCGTCCCTGGCATCGTTCACAGGGTGTAGTAATAATCATTCCCTCGCCATAGCATTTATCACAGGTTTTAGCAATAGAAAAAAATCCTTGAGTATATCTCACCTGTCCAGCGCCTTTACAGGCAGGGCATTCTTTTTTCCCAACACCGGGTTTCCCACCAGTTCCATCGCAGATAGGGCACACCTCATTACGGTCAATGGTAATTTTTCTCTCACAGCCGAATGCGGCTTCTTTTAAGGTAATTTCGAGGTCATATCTTAAATCTGCACCTCGATAAACCCTTTTTGTTCGTGCTGTTCGACCTGTTCCAAAGAAATCTCCAAATCCTCCGCCAAAAAAACTACTTAAAATATCTTCAATGTCTGAAAAATGTGTAAAATCAGACCAGGTAAATCCCCTATCACCAAAGATATTTTTCATCCCTTCATGACCAAACTGGTCATATTGAGTGCGTTTTTGCGGGTCGCTTAAAACCTCATAAGCCTCAGCTATCTCCTTAAACTTCTCCTCTGCTTCTTTTTTATTATCTGGATTGACATCAGGATGATACTTTTTGGCTAACCGGCGATAAGCATTCTTTATCTCATCGACAGACGCATTTTTATTTACCTCTAAAACTTCATAATAATCTCTTTTTTTAGTCAAAATTTACTACACCTTCGCCTTTTTAGCATTCAGCCCTGTCTGACGAATTTGACATACTTATTTTTTCTCTTCATCTTCTACTTTAAACTCTGCATCTACCACATCTTCCTTTTTCCCTTCAGGTTCTTGTTTTGGCGGTGTTTGTTCTTCTCTTTGTGCTTGTTGTTGTGCAGAGGCTTGTTTATACATCTCTTCGGCTATTTTATA
Organism: bacterium; assembly: GCA_040755795.1. NCBI lineage: Bacteria > bacterium. The sequence goes on from JBFLXS010000177.1 coordinate 5,775, forward strand.
GGAAGCAGTAGTTAGTTCTTCCATTGCCTTTTTAACGGCATCAGTATCTTTACCTTCTAATGTTGTTCTTAAGTTTGCGATTTTATCCTCAATATTTTTCCGCTCATCCGCAGAAACCTTATCTCCATATTCTTTTAGTGTTTTTTCTGTGGTATAGATTAAAGTATCTGCCTGATTGCGAATTTCTATCTCTTCTCTTTTCTTTTTATCTTCTTCTGCATGACCTTCTGCCTCTTTGACCATTTTTTCGACATCATCTTTAGATAAACCACTGGATGATGTTATTTTTATCGCCTGTTCTTTACCAGTGCCGAGGTCTTTTGCTGAGACGCTCACAATTCCATTCGCATCAATATCAAAAGTTACCTCAATTTGCGGGACACCTCTTGGTGCCGGCGGAATACCAACCAGATCAAACCTACCCAGACTTTTCATACCGTGGTCATAGACCATTGCCCGTTCACCCTGTAAGACATTAATGGTTACTGCGGTTTGATTATCTGAGGCGGTTGAGAATGTTTGGGATTTTTTCGTTGGAATGGTAGTATTTCGCTCAATTAATTTAGTAAATACCTGTCCCAGAGTCTCTATGCCAAGAGATAGAGGTGTAACATCCAGCAGAAGAACATCTTTCACCTCGCCCTTCAAGACACCGGCTTGAATAGCCGCACCAACAGCCACTACCTCATCTGGATTCACACCTTTATGTGGCTCTTTACCAAATAATTCTTTGACTACCTGTTGAACTCTGGGCATTCTGGTCTGTCCACCAACTAAAACCACTTCATCCATCTCTGTAGGTTTAAATCCTGCATCTTTTAGTGCCTGATGGCAAGGACCGATGGTTTTATCAACTAAATCATCAACCAATTCTTCTAATTTGGACCTGGTTAAGGTAAGATTGAAATGTTTAGGTCCTGAGGCATCTGCGGTAATAAATGGTAAATTAACATCAGTCGAAATGGTTGTAGATAACTCACACTTGGCTTTTTCAGCGGCTTCTTTTAAGCGTTGGAGTGCCATTTTGTCTTTACGCAAATCAATTCCCTGCTCTTTTTTAAACTCGTCACAAAGATAATCTATTACTCTCTGGTCAAAGTCATCTCCGCCAAGATGGGTATCGCCGTTAGTTGCCTTCACCTCAAAAACACCTTCGCCAATTTCCAGAATAGAAATATCAAATGTTCCGCCTCCCAAATCATAAACGGCTATCTTTTCATTTTTCTTTTTATCCAATCCATAGGCTAAAGATGCGGCGGTTGGTTCGTTAATTATTCGTAATACCTCAAGCCCAGCAATTTTACCGGCATCTTTCGTTGCCTGTCGTTGAGAATCATTAAAATACGCCGGCACAGTAATGACCGCCTGGGTTACTTTCTCACCAAGATAACTTTCTGCATCCTCTTTTAATTTCCGTAAAATCATCGAGGAAACTTCGGGTGGTGAATATTCTTTGTCTATGACCTTCACCCCGGCATCACCATTTTTTGCCTCGATAACTTTAAATGGCACCTCAGAAATCTCCCTGCCGACCTCGGCGTATTTTCTTCCCATAAATCGTTTAATGGAATAGACAGTATTTTCCGGATTAGTAATTGCCTGCCTTTTAGCTATCTGGCCAACCAATCTTTCACCTGTTTTGGTAAAACCAACGACTGATGGAGTAGTTCTTCCACCCTCGACATTGGCAATTACCTTTGGTTCACCACCTTCCATAATGGCTAAACAAGAATTAGTCGTGCCTAAATCAATTCCGACTACCTTTGACATAATCTATCATCCTCCTTTTTGAGTGGTAAATTGTTTCTCTACTCACTATTTAATACTTTTACTCGATATTCAAGTTTTTTTAAGATTAATTGGTTTACCCTTTTTTAACCGCAAAGAACGCAAAGAAATCAACCGCAAAGAACCCAAAGATTATAGGTTGTTCACCACCCTTTTAATTCCTTCCTTGAGTCTTAATACATTGAAATTTATAAGCAATTAACAATATTTGAAAGTTCGTTTTCGTTTATAGACCTGTTTTTCTTTCTTTGCG